>JABIGP010000098.1 GCA_018650105.1 Methanobacteriota archaeon | reverse complement strand
GATACACAAGTGTCTCCTGGCCTGATAGAGAGTGCAAAACAAGTTGAAGGTTTGACATTATTAGTTGGTGGCGGAATTAGAACTGGTGCACAAGCGAAGATTGCCGCACAAGCAGGCGCCGATTGGATAGTGACCGGAACTCTAACCGAAGATGCAGCAGATTTAACAGAATTACGAACTCGTCTGAGTGAAGTAATCGGGGCGCTTTAAGCAACTTCGTAGGATCCCACTTACAAAAGTGGCGATTAACAATTTCTTTGGAAACAAGCGTACACGACGGTACCCATGCATACAACAAGTGCGGCGTGCATCGTTGAGGACTATCTCAATCCTCGTCCTCAAAGAGAACAGGATCTCCAGAGCCACCAGGGCTTGGAGGGCGAGGGCCATCGACATCAATGCCCTCTTCGATTACAGATTCATCAACATCAAGTTCAACGCGTCCACCCTTTGCTAGGTGAGCCATATCATCGGTTTCTGGTGTTGATAATTTTCTTTCAACATTTGGTGAATTGGCATATGCATCTCTCTTGGCATCACGTGCATCTTGTTCTCTGACAAGTGAGAGAGAGTCTGCGAACACCCTTCCAACTACTTCTCTGGTTCTCTCGCCGCGCTTTACAGACTCAAGTTCTGAAATCATAGACTCGCTTTGAGTTTCCAGTTCTCTGTATTCTGCAGTACGGTCAGCAAGTGCGGCATCAAAGTCCGCAATTGTCAAAGTCATTTGCTGGATTCTTTCATCTCTGTCAAAGACATCACTGTGTAGGCGACGCTCTCTTCTTCTCAAGGATTCATATTCTCGGTTTCTTTCCAACAACCTTCGCTTCAACTCCTCAATCTGTTCGACCAAGTAATCGTGTTCAGCAGAAACTGAACGAGGACCTTGCATTACTCTTTCGAGTTGCTCTTCTAATTCTGCTAATCTTGAATCTCTTGCATCAAGTAATCCGCGCAATCTATCAGCAATATCTCGAAGGCGTTGGCGTTCTTCTTCTAGAGCAGCATTGGCCGCAACTTCTACCTCGACCTTTCCAGCAGTTTCATCAAGTTGTGATTTTAATGAACGTACTTCATCAGCAGTTACTGAAGTCAATCCGGCTTCAGCGGCTCTTTCCAAAGCCTCAACCATTTGAGATATACGACCTTCCATTTCACCGATTATTTCATCTTGATCGGTTGATAGGGTTCGTAATTGAGCAACTTCAGTCTCCATAGAATCTCTTTCTTCCTGCGATAATGAAGATTGCTGACTTGCTAGTTCTGCTTGAGTATCTGCTAGTACACGAGCCAAATGGACATTCTTCGCTTCAAGGTCTTGAATAGTAGTTTCAGCTTCATTCAACCGAGCAACTTCAGGGGCTACCAAGTCTTCGCGTTCTGCCAAATCAAGTTCTAACACGCGGATTCTTTGCTTTACAGAAACCAATTCATCATTGCTTCCGGCCAACTCTTGCCAAGCGATGAGAACTTCTTCCACTAATTGGTCTTGAGGATAGCCGCGAAGCATCCCCTCAAGCACAGCTCGTTCATCACCAGAAGCGTCACCGATTCGTCCGATGCCACCTGTTGTTGAAGTTCCGAGCGTCATACAATTGGCAATCGCCGCACAACCACTCTTGAACTTTGCCAATAGAATAGGGTGTTTGAGGGGTGGTTTGGCACCCCTTTCAAATTATTCAAGCGACTAATTTCAGTTGATTGAAGTGAACATTTCATCAGGCATTTGACCAGCCAATGACAAAGCACCGGTTGCAACCTTTGTAATCGGTTCTTCAACACACCAGACATTTACATCACCAATATCGGAGATTTCGTCAGCCATACGTGCAGCCAATCCATCAATTAGAGAGCCGCCACCAGAGATGATGACGTTGTTTCGGAGAATTGGTTGATACTCAGGGTCTGCGCCAGCAACGATTTGCTTGATACCGTTACCGATCTTTGGAATAATTGCTTCACATGCTTCTTGAACAAGGTCGCCAATGTCAACAACTTGCTTCTTACCTTCAACTGAAAGTTCAACAATTGCTTCTCGCTCGTCGCCACCAACATAGGATACTTCTTCCTTCCAACGTCGAACCATATCCTTGGTTACTTGAGCACCGGTATACTTCTTCTTGATTAGAGTCATTAATTCCTCATCTAACCAATCGCCAGCTTCTTGAAGTGTGATTTGGTCTTCATCGGTTGGGAATGTTCCGTAAATACGTGCAATATCGGTTGTTCCAGCACCGATGTCAACTACGATTGAACCAGCAATTTCTTCAATTCCGAATGCGGTTGCGAATGGTTCAGTTACCACCATAATTGCGTTAACTTGTCCACGAAGGGTTGCAACAAGGTTTGATTTATCTGTGAATGAAACGTGAGAAGGAGAACAAATCACTCCAAAAACCTCATCAAATTCTTCAGGGTCTACAGTTTCCAAAAGGTGGGAAACGAATGCCTTAGCAGCAGCGAGATTTGCATCATCATCTTGAGCAACACCAGCAGCCATTGGGCGATAGATATTACATGCCAATTTATTCTTCAATGCATCATTACCAAAAAGGACATCGCGTCCAAGGAAGTTGCGTGCAACTGGGTCTTTCGGTCGTCCAACAACTGTTTCAATAGTATGTTGTGCACCAGCACTTGATGCAATTGTTGATTGGTATGTACCCAAATCGATTCCTACGTAGAGTCTTTCTCCCATATTTCTTCACCTTCCGCGTTGCGGACAG
>JABIGP010000152.1 GCA_018650105.1 Methanobacteriota archaeon | reverse complement strand
CTGTCCGCAACGCGGAAGGTGAAGAAATATGGGAGAAAGACTCTACGTAGGAATCGATTTGGGTACATACCAATCAACAATTGCATCAAGTGCTGGTGCACAACATACTATTGAAACAGTTGTTGGACGACCGAAAGACCCTGTTGCACGCAACTTCCTTGGACGAGACGTCCTTTTTGGTAATGATGCATTAAAGAATAAATTAGCATGTAATATCTATCGCCCAATGGCTGCTGGTGTTGCTCAAGATGACGATGCAAATCTCGCTGCTGCAAAGGCATTCGTTTCCCATCTTTTGGAAACTGTAGACCCTGAAGAATTTGATGAAGTTTTCGGAGTCATTTGTTCTCCTTCTCACGTTTCATTCACAGACAAGTCAAACCTAGTCGCAACACTTCGTGGACAAGTTAACGCAATCATGGTAGTCACTGAACCATTCGCAACCGCATTCGGAATTGAAGAAATTGCTGGTTCAATCGTAGTTGACATCGGTGCTGGAACAACCGATATTGCTCGTATTTACGGAACATTCCCAACTGATGAAGACCAAATAACACTCCAAGAAGCTGGCGATTGGCTAGATGAGGAATTGATGACTCTAATCAAGAAGAAGTACACTGGCGCCCAAGTAACCAAGGATATGGTTCGACGCTGGAAGGAAGAGATTTCCTATGTTGGTGGCGATGCCCGAGAAGCAATTGTTGAACTTTCAGTTGAAGGGAAGAAGCAAGTTGTTGACATCGGCGACCTTGTTCAAGAAGCATGTGAAGCAATTATTCCAAAGATCGGAAACGGTATCAAGCAAATCGTTGCTGGTGCAGACCCTGAATACCAACCAATTCTCCGCAACAACGTCATCATCTCTGGTGGCGGCTCCCTAATTGATGGATTGGCTGCACGCATGGCTGACGAAATCTCTGATATTGGTGATGTAAATGTCTGGTGTGTTGAAGAACCTATCACAAAGGTTGCAACCGGTGCTTTGTCATTGGCTGGCCAAATGCCTGATGAAATGTTCACTTCAATTAACTGAAATTAGTCGTTTGAATAATTTGAAAGGGGTGCCAAACCACCCCGCAAACCCCCTATTCTATTGGCAAAGTTCAAGAGTGGTTGTGCGGCGATTGCCAATTGTATGACGCTCGGAACTTCAACAACTGGTGGCATCGGACGAATCGGTGACGCTTCTGGAGATGAACGGGCTGTGCTTGAGGGGATGCTTCGCGGCTATCCTCAAGACCAATTAGTGGAAGAAGTTCTCATCGCTTGGCAAGAGTTAGCAGGAAGTAATGATGAGTTGGTTTCTGTTAAGCAAAGAATTCGTGTTTTGGAACTTGATTTGGCAGAGCGAGAAGATTTAGTCGCTCCTGAAGTTGCTCGGTTAAATGAAGCTGAAGCTAACATCCAAGACCTAGAGGCAAAAAATGTTCACTTAGCCCGCGTTCTAGCCGATACACAGGCAGAATTAGCAAGTCAGCAATCTTCATTATCCCAGGAAGAAAGAGATTCTATGGAGACTGAAGTGGCTCAATTACGAACCCTATCAACCGATCAAGATGAAATAATCGGTGAAATGGAAGGTCGTATATCTCAAATGGTTGAGGCTTTGGAAAGGGCTGCTGAAGCCGGATTGACTTCGGTAACTGCTGATGAAGTGCGTTCATTGAAATCACAACTTGACGATACTGCTGGGAAGGTTGAGGTTGAAGTGGCTGCTAATGCTGCTCTTGAAGAAGAGCGCCAACGCCTTCGAGACATTGCCGATAGATTGCGTGGATTACTTGATGCAAGAGACTCAAGATTAGCAGAATTAGAAGAGCAACTTGAGAGAGTAATGCAAGGTCCTCGTTCGGTTTCTGCTGAACACGATTATTTGGTTGAGCAGATTGAAGAATTAAAGCGACGGTTGTTGGAAAGAAATCGCGAATATGAATCTTTGAGAAGAAGAGAGCGCCGCCTACATAGTGATGTCTTTGATAGAGATGAAAGAATCCAGCAAATGACTTTGACAATTGCGGACTTTGATGCTGCACTTGCAGACCGTACTGCAGAATACAGAGAATTGGAAACTCAAAGCGAGTCTATGATTTCAGAACTTGAGTCTGTAAAGCGCGGCGAGAGGACAAGAGAAGTTGTTGGGCGAGTATTCGCAGACTCTCTCTCACTTGTCAGAGAACAAGATGCCCGCGATGCTAAGAGAGATGCATATGCTAATTCACCAAATGTTGAGAGAAAATTATCAACACCAGAAACTGATGACATGACCCACTTGGCAAAGGGTGGGCGTGTTGAATTGGATGTTGATGAAACTGTGATCGAAGAGGGCATTGATGTTGATGGCCCTCGCCCTCCGAGCCCTGGTGGTTCTGGAGACCCTGTTCTCTTTGAGGACGAGGATTGACATGGATTATCTGTCTTTAATTTCCGCAATTGCTGTTGGGATTGGTTTGTCTGCTGCTTGTGGATTTCGCATTTTTTTACCCCCTGCTATGATGAGTCTGGCTGCAAACCTTGGTTGGATGGATTTGGATGGTCAATTTGCAATGTTAGATAGTTGGCCTGCTTTTGCGGTCTTGTCTGCTGCAGTTATCTTTGAAATCGGTGGTTATTTTATTCCATGGATTGACAATTTGTTAGATGTTGTGGCAACTCCTGCCGCAGCACTGGCGGGCGTTTTTGTTTCTGCATCTATGTTAGGAGAATTTGACCCAATGTTGCAGTGGTCAGTCGCGTTAATTGCCGGAGGCGGTTCTGCTGGAACTGTACAAGTTGGAACTGTTGCTACCAGGGCTGCATCAACTGGAACAACTGGTGGCCTGGCCAATCCGCTAATTGCAATCTTTGAAGCGATTGCGGCAGTTGTTCTAACCATACTTGCATTATTGTCTCCAATAATCGTAATGATTGTTCTTGTTGTAATGCTCTATTATTCAGTCAAAATGATTGGTACTTTGAAGCAGAGGAAGGCAAAAACGCAAGCCGCTTGATTTTTGCTTCGTGACTGTTTACAACGGTACCGACGTAAAGAGCGTCGTTTACGAGGGGGACCCTTGTGTATAGACTGAAATCTCACTATACCGAATGTCCGGAAGATTGACTATATACTAGCAAAATGAGGAAAAGATATGTCCAAAGAAGTTGGCCCTCATGGTCAGCCAGAATCTCTCTTTGTTGGCCATGTTTCTGAAACTGTACCTGAAATACAAAATGAGAGCCCAATAATTTCACAACAACAAATAGAACCTATTAATCTAAAATATAGTCCTGAAGTAAATCTACGAACTTATTCTTTTTTTGCAATTGTAATCGGACTTATAGCATGTATTGTATCATGGTGGATTGGTTCTTGGCCTGAATTTATTTGTGGAAATACATTATGCATTTTTTCCTTTGCCATAGCCTGCTTCTTGGATGCTTCGTACTCCAAAGGTAAATCTGATTGGGAATTGTCAATAGGCCAATCAAATTCGAAATCAACCATTGGAATGATTTTCAATATTATCCTTGGAACGGTTTTTACTGGACTTGTAGTATTAGTGCTTTATTTCATGACTGAATTTGGTTAAGTGCTTAACATCTATTTACAAAGGGCCTATGCTCAAACCCATGT
>JABIGP010000054.1 GCA_018650105.1 Methanobacteriota archaeon | reverse complement strand
TCAGGGTCTTGGCTTTCTTTTGGCATGTCTTGCCCGCTCGCGACCTTCCCCATATTTTGCGAAGAGAGGCATTAGCACATGAAGTATACTCTTGAAGTAGTTAGAATCATCTTCAGTAAATGAGGCAAATGCATACGCGTTTTTCTCAAAGTTGGTGGGTAAGGCCGGACTTGAACCAGCGACCTCGGCATCTTCAGTGCCGCGCTCTCCCAACTAAGCTACTTACCCGTATATGTTGGCGAGCCCCCTCGCCATATCAAGGCTTTTGTTGCAGTGCTTTGCTCCTTATGGGGTCAAAGAATTACTCAATGCCTTCAAGAATCAGTTTCTGTGCATCAAACAATGCATCTAATCCACCATCCGCACTACCGAGTAATGCAAGTAGTTCATCTCCCGAGAATGTTGCTTCTTCTCCGGTTCCTTGGATTTCAACATATTTTCCATCTGCAGTTTTGATAACATTCATATCAACATCAGCATTTGAATCAAGTAGATAATCGAGATCTAACCAGACTTCATGGTCTATCAATCCAACAGATATCGCTGCTAAGTCATGAGGGATAACTGCATTTTCATGATTGGTTGCTTCAATATCAGATAATTTTGGAGTTACCCAACTTGCATCTTTCTGCTGTTCAAATGTAGGGCGAAGGTCCTTTGGAAGACATATACCCTTAGCGATTAGTCTTCTTACCGCTAACCTCAAAGCAATATTTCCAGCAGTGATTGATGCACAACGAGTTCCGCCATCAGCGTTTAGTACGTCACAGTCTACATTGAGTGCGATTGGACCAAGTGCTTCTAAATCAACAGCGGCACGTAATGAGCGAGCAATCAGGCGTTCGATTTCTTGAGTTCGACCTTTTGCACCTCTTCTCTCACGACGGAATCGTGAATCGGTTGAACCAGGTAATAATGAATATTCAGCATGAACCCAACCCTTAGTAGAATCTCTTGGAAACCATCCAGGAAGTCTTGATTCCTTTGTTACGCACGCTAAAATTACGGTATCTCCTTGCCTGTAAAGAATTGACGCAAGCGCATTTGGTGTGAAATCAATTTCAACTTCAACATGTCTCATTTCGTTTTTTGCTCGCGTCGGTTCAAAACCGGTCTTGAATTTGCCCATGATGGGCCGAGTGGGTCTGCCTCATCAAGGCTTCTCAAGGTAATTATTGTACAGCATCACATTGAAAGGTATGCTTTTACTCGCATGGTTATGACCCTACCTCGAGTTGCCATTTGTGCCGTCGCCCGAACACCAATCGGTAAGTTCATGGGAACCTTGTCGAATTTTTCGGCAGTTGAACTTGGTATTCTCAGTGTAAAGGAGTTATGCAATAGAATGCAACTCGATGTCGAAACAGGAGTAATAGATGAGGTAATCTTTGGTCAAGTTCTACAGGCTGGAGCAGGACAGAATCCAGCGCGGCAAGTAGCCCTAGGTGCCGGATTACCGGTTTCGACACCGTGTATGACATTGAACAAAGTGTGTGGTTCATCTCTCAAGGCTGCAATGACTGCGGCAAACAGCATTCGTTCAGGCGAGTTTAACGTAATTATCGCTGGAGGTATGGAAAGTATGACCAATGCTCCCCAATTATTGATGGGACAAAGAAGTGGTAAGAAAATGGGTGATTCAAAACTCGTCGATTCAATGATACATGACGGGCTATGGGATGTCTATGACAATATACACATGGGAAATACTGGAGAAACAGTTGCTCAAGAATGTTCAATTTCTCGCCAAGATTCTGATACTTTCGCAGCAAATTCCCACCAAAAAGCAGCAACTGCATGGGAAAATGGATGGTTTGATTGGGAAACCTTTAGCATTGACGTTCCTCAAAGAAAAGGTAATCCAATTCAATTTTCTCAGGACGAAGGAGTTCGCACCGGAACTACTGCCGAATCACTTGCAAACCTAAGGCCAGTATTCAACAAAGAAGGACAAGTAACTGCAGGCAATGCAAGTACAATCAATGATGGAGCAAGTGCAATCCTACTCGCAAATGCAGATTTTGCCAAGCAACAAGGTTGGGAAATAATTGCTTATGTTGAAGATTATGTTACTTCAGGTGTTGAACCATCACGAGTCATGAGTGCTCCAATTCCTGCGGTAAAGAATCTCTTAGAACGAAATAATTTACAAGTTCAAGATGTAGATATTTACGAGCACAACGAGGCATTTGCAAGCGCTTCGTGTGCAGTTGCAAAAGAAGTAGGCATTCCCTTTGACAGATTCAATCTCCATGGCGGTGCAGTCGCACTTGGACATCCATTGGGTTCAAGTGGAACAAGATGCTTAATCACTATGCTTGGAGTAATGCGTAGAACAGATAGTAAATCAGGAATTGTCACACTATGTTTAGGTGGCGGCAACGCAGTTGCAATGCTTGTCCGCTCTGAATAATCGGTTATTCAGTGATTAATTATTGGTTTTTTTATACTGATGGTGCTAAATAGGGCAGGGAGTCGGCCACAGACATGGACACTGAGGATGTTTCATTCGCCGACCTCGGCGTAGACCCTAAGGTCGTACGCATTTTAGAGGCTCAAGGCATCGTTTCTCCATTTGAAGTACAACTTGCTTCAATTCCAGATGCTATGGCAGGAAAGGATGTTTGTTGCCGCGCTCCAACAGGTTCAGGTAAGACTCTAGCATTTGGTCTTCCCTTATTGGCAAAGACTACCGAAGCCCACCCATGTAGGCCAACCTCTCTAATTCTAACACCTACTCGTGAATTAGCAGAGCAAATATACACTGTATTGGAACCTTTGGCATGGGAACTAAAACTGTATGTTCTTGCAGTCTATGGTGGCGTTTCCTACACTAAGCAATTTAGAGCATTAGACCGTGGTGTTGATGTTTTAGTAGCATGCCCAGGAAGATTATTAGATTTGATTGACAGAGGTAATGTATCTCTTCAAGATGTTAACTGTGTAGTTCTTGATGAAGCAGACCGAATGGCTGACATGGGATTCATGGAACCAGTTTGTAAGATTCTTGATATGTGCAAAAGTCACAGACAAACCATTCTTTTCAGTGCAACTTTGGATGAAGAAGTTGCAGATTTGGTTCGAGATTATCAAACCGATCCGGTGACTATTGAAGTTGGGCCAAAGGAAGTATCAATGGAATCAATGCAACATCTATTTTGGATGATGCCAGGTTCAAAGAAAGGACCGATGAGTGCTGAATTAATCAGAAAAACGGGCCGTGCTATTGTTTTCTGCCGAACTCGTGCAGGTGTAGATCGAGTCGGAGATGAATTGGAATACGACGGTGTTTCCGTTGAAATATTACATGGCGGATTAAGCCAGCGTAATCGTGATAGAGCAATGGAGAGATTCCAGCATGGAGAAACAATGGCCTTAGTTGCAACAGATGTAGCTGCGAGAGGAATCGATGTTGCTGGCGTAAATTGTGTAATTCATTATGACCCT
>JABIGP010000173.1 GCA_018650105.1 Methanobacteriota archaeon | reverse complement strand
TCTGGATTATCGGTCAATAACCAAATGACATCAAAACGAGAAACCAAAGGAGGTGCTAAATTGATTTGGGCTGTAAAGGGCGCCTCTGAAATAGGTTCAAATCTTCCTTTCTTTGGATTCGCTGCTGCCAATACCGCACAGCGAGTACGCAGGCTTGCATTGATACCTGCTTTGGAAATTGAAATTCTCTGCTGCTCCATCGCCTCGTGCATACTGGACCTGTCGCTCTCGTTCATCTTGTCGAATTCGTCAATTGCTGCAAGTCCTAAATCTGCGAGAACCAAAGCACCGGCCTCTAATGTCCATCGTCCATCAGCAGTTGCATCTTGAACGGCTGCAGCTGTCAAACCAGCGGCAGATGCAGATTGTCCTGAAGTGAAACGCCCTCTTGGCGAAAGTTTCGCCATGTAACTGAGCAATTGTGATTTAGCCACACCGGGGTCACCCATTAGCAAAATGTGGAGGTCACCACGATTTCTTGTACCGTCCTCATTCAATCTTGCAACGCCGCCGAATAATTGCAACATCAAAGATTCCTTGACGCGGGTCATTCCAAAAATAGATGGAGCAATACTAGCGGTGAAGATATCATAAATATCTGGACGGCGTGATAATTCCTTGATTTCCAATTCTTCATCTTCGGTAATTGAAATCTCTTCTAAAGGAACATTTTGTCTTTCCAATGACTGGATTCGCAAAAATATGTCAAATACTGGAGTATCTTTTCCACCCTTGCGTTGTGAGCGAATAAAAAGAACACCATTTGCTTTTACTCGATCGCCTGGATTCAACTTTCCTGCAAGGTCATGTTCACCAATGCAAAGTATTCTCTCAGGTTGAATTCCACCTTTCATCTGTTCTGGTAATTCTTGCAATTCAATAAATTGAGAATTGATTAAAATTGATTCTTTGTGATTTAGTGCAAACCTAGTTTGCCGCTTGGCTCTACCACAACCGCCAGTAATTTGTTCACACTCAACAGGCTCTATCAATTCCTGTTCATTTGGCTGGTTGATAACCATTGTATGATTACATGCCATACACTCAAATTGTGCAGAATATATTCGTGGCCTAACTCCAGAAATTTTTGTCACTACCGAATCAAGTGCTAACATCTGCCCAATATCATCAGCCCGTAATTGCGATACTGTACGAACTTGGTCACTTGGAAGATGGTTTATTCGTACAAAAGGAAACATTGTAGGGCTGCCCGCATCGATTAGAAATTGACGTAGGGCTTGGTTTGCTGCATGGAAATGTAAATCGGGATTTTGTACAATATCATGAGCAAACTCTGTATCAAATCCCTCAATTGTACGATATGAAATGTCTAAAGATTGATCATCTGGCCACATCTGTGCTAAGTTGTGAACCGCCTCCGAGAAATAGTCTTGAATGAGCGAAGTCCAACGTGCTGGCAAATCAAATTCTTGTAACATTTTGGACACCATTTGTGATAGGTTAAACTACCCGACTTCTCACATGTAAAGTCAACAGTTTATGATGATTCACATTGGAATTCAGCACCCCATAGTTTCCACTGCAAAATAAAAACGAGCGACTGGTCTATATTGACAGTGGAAATAAACTACCACTGCCCAAATTCCGATGAGGGTTTTTCAGTCTAATTTGTCAACCGATTAGCCCATGTGTAAGTTCGTCTACGGAGGTTGTATGCCGGAGCATAATTTCACACCCCTCAGCGGGCGAATGGAGAGGTTTTCAGTCGATTCTGAATTACTACAAAATCGCTTGGGCGACCCCACTTGTAGAGAAGTTTTGGTTCACATTCCTCTGCAAGCGGATGCTGCAATGCAGAACGGTGAGACGGTGGCTGTTATCATCTATCTAGCACCGTTTACATCTTCTGGACCACAACGAGCAGGATGGAAGGCTTTCGCTGAAACAATGCCACAGCGTCATGAAAGACTAATCTCTGAAGGTAAAATGAAAGCAACTATTCTTGTATTTCCTGACACCTTTACCAGCCTTGGCGGCAACCAATTTGTTGATTCTCCTGTGATGGGGAATTGGTCGAGTTGGCTCTCACAATGTTTGAAACCTGAAATCGCTAATCGCTATTCAACCAATGGCCGTTTTGCATTGGTTGGCAAGTCATCAGGAGGTTATGGCGCATTGTATAATGCCATGAAACAAAATAACGTTTGGACTGCAGTCGCAAGTCATTCAGGAGATGTTGGATTTGAATTGATGTACAAGCCTACTTTCGCTGAAACTATCACTCATATTGCAGCACATGGAAGTGCTGCAAAATATGTCGAAAATGTAATTCAATCCGCATCTCTATCCGGTGCAGATTTCCACTCCCTAATGATGTGTGCATTAGCAGCTTCATACGATGCTAAACAAGTAACTTCAGATAACCCTCTGGGCATTACTCTTCCAGTCTCTTTTGATACATGCCAACTAGATGAGAAATCCTGGCAAAATTGGATAAAGTTTGATCCATTAACAATTGTTGAAACTGCTAAAGAAAATTTACAGAGTCTAACTACGTTGTATATCGATTGTGGAAATCGCGACCAATATCATATTCAATATGGCTCCAGAAGTTTGGTTGAACGCTTAACAGAACTCAATATTCCACATCAATGGCAAGAATTCGAAGGTAGCCATTCTTCTATTGATTATCGCTTAGATACCTCGCTACCTTTACTTTCAAAGGCATTATATCAACAATAATTGGCTAATTCATCAAGCGCATGGTTCTTCAAACCCCTTGCTTTGGAATGGTTATGGACGAGCCCATGGACTATGCCAGCGCCGGCGTTGATATTGACCTCGAAGGCTCGGCAGTCGCTTCTTTAATCGGTGCATTGAGCAAGTCGGTTCGCAAACCTGGAACTCCGGGGGCGCCTGTTGACTTGCCGGGTGGTTTTGGTGGACTTATCGAGTTTGGAGATAACCTATTGGCTTTAGCCACTGATGGAGTTGGTAGTAAATTGCAAATTGCAAGTGCCCTCAATCAATGGGCCGGTGTAGGAATCGACTGTATGGCAATGAATGTCAATGACTTACTTTGTGTCGGTGCAGAACCAATCGCGTTTGTTGACTATGTAGCGGTACCAAAACCGGACCCAGAAACACATGCTGCTTTGGGTGCATCACTGGCTGAGGCTTGTCGATTGGCAAGAGTTACTCTTGCTGGAGGAGAAACTGCATCATTACCAGGAATCGTCACTGAATTGGATTTGTCTGGAACGGCCCTTGGTTGGTTACCGAAAGGTGAAGCGATTACTGGAGAACATTTGCAAGAAGGTGATGTATTGATTGGATTGCCATCATCAGGAATTCATTCTAATGGATATTCCCTAGTTAGAAGAGTATTGCAGCATGGCGGAATATCATATACCGATACTGCTCCTTTTGATGCCAATGTATCAAGCAGGCAAATAATGCGTTTTGACGGACTACAGGATAAGCCTGTGAGCGTTGGTGAAATTTTACTAAATCCTACTCGTATCTATTGCGACCCTGTGATTGACTTATTGAATGCTGCAAGAGGAGATGAACAATTTTCCATTACAGATATTAGAGCAATTTGTCACGTCACTGGTGGCGGATTATCCAATCTATTACGACTTCATGATTCATTGGGCTGGGATGTCTCTTCCCCATTAACCCCTCATCCTGAATTTACATGGCTACAACAGGTCGGCGGTGTTGAAACAAGAGAGATGTATCGAACTTTCAATATGGGTACTGGAATGATCCTTGCAGTATCTCCTCAACATGCTGAAGCGATATGTGAATGGTTATCTTCTCGCATGCAGGGCACTGCAATTATCGGCTCTGTTGTCAACAATGGTCACAAAGTGACCCACGCAATAGATGGTGTTGAATTCACACACTACTGAATGGCATCTAGCGTGAGTTTTCACGCTTGTGAAATTAATGCTTCACTAGATTATTCAGTTGATTCTGATGTGATTTCAACTGGTGCTTCATCATGCTTTTCAGCTTGGGTTAAATCTGCTGCAGATTCTTCCTCAGCACCCATCATCAATCGAAGGCCATTACCGATACATAGAACCGCTCCAAGATAGAACAACACCGTTAGGTAATCTACTGGATGGTCAAAGTTGGTCCAATATCCGAATGTTTCTTGATTGGTAACAATTGAACTCTCCATTGTATCTGCATCATCTGCACCTATTGTTGATGAAGACTTGATTTGGAATACCGTAGTTAAATCAGACATTAGAGGAGCGGTTGTCATGTTGGTGTTTTGACGAGTGTCCAAGTAAAATGTTGTAGTTGATTCACCTGCTATAATCAAACCAGATAGTTGCTCACTCTTCAGTGTAATATCGCTGCCTAGGAAAATTGGTAGAGCGCTCGGTGTTGCATCAAGCAAAGTGAAAGTCTTGAGATTCTTTGCTTGTATTGAACGAGTTGTTGCATCGACTGATGCTGTGCAAATATCAACAGGAATTCCTTCAACGGTTCCTGTTGCATCACAGGTAACAGGAACTACTGCATATCCTGAAACGTCGACTTTGTCGCCATCTCCTGTAAGGAATCCGCCTGTTGCACCGTCTAGGTATTCAACTCCGATCAATCCATAAGTTGCTATTGCCATTTCAGTATTATGCCATGGTAATTCATTGGAACCATCTTCTAATACAGATTCACCCTTATCGCAAGTGGAAACTTCTCCTGTACAAATTGTATAAGATGTTCCGTCACCGTTTAGAACTCCGTCTGAACCATAGTATGTTTCATTGGTCTCAAGAGATGCCCATCCTACTGTCATATCGTATGGGTTGCCAGATGCAAGGTATGCACTTACTGGGTCATGCCATCCGTGCAACCAAGCACTAACTGGTTGAGTCAAATACGGCGTTGTGCCAAATGTACTCATCAGGTATCCTGGAACGAAAGATTCTGCTGTTTCTCCATAGATTGGCCCCATCATCAAAGCGCGAACTGCGCTTGCTGCATTTACATCAATTCCGTATAGTGCTGCAATTGTTGAAGCATTCCATTCCATTTGTGGCCCGGCTTGCATTGTGGTGAAATCAATTGGAGGTGTTTGTCCTGATAATTCACCGAATAGGAATATTGCTGCTCCTGCTGAAGTTGTTAAGCCAAGTGGCCCATATAGTAGATTTCCTGATTGTGCTGCGGTCAAATCAACTGCTGGTGCACCGAGTGATGCACCGACAATCCCCCATGCACCTTTCATATTCAGGCTGTTGGTTAGGTAACCGCCATTGATTGGATCTGCTGCACCGAATGAAACGTTAACAAAGTCTTCGGCAGTCATAGTACCAGTTCCACCAAGGAGAACCATTGGGAGAGAGGAAGTGCTTGTTAGCCATCTGCCAACCCATGTTGCAACTGTGTCGTATTGTGTGGTATCAAGACCGTAGGTTGCCATTGCTGTGTCTGAGTCCATGTCGTCAAATGCTGCAATTCCAAATGCAGTTGGAGAATCATTTTCATCAATTGCATTGGTTGCAAGAATACCTGTTGGTGTTGCAGTTCCTTGACCACCAAAGAGAAGGCCCATTGCAACTGTGTTGTCGATTTCAACACCAAGATAGTTCATCAGTCGTGTTGAAGCATTGACGGCCATAGGGTCTTCGTACCAATTATCATCGGCTCCACCATGGATGTTAGCAAACGTTCCTGCAACTCCGTAACAGATAGCGTAATCTGTTGCGATTGTTGCGTTAATATCCGCAGAGGCATAGCCCCAGATACTCGCTCTTTGCATTGTTCCAATGTTGGCAAATCCATTTGCTGCATCAGCCATTACTTCAGCATAACTTGCTGTAGCATATGCGCCACAATGTCCTGCAAGGATCATAACACCTTGCATGTTGGTCAGTGAAGCATCTTCACCTGTTGGCATCATTGCTGATTCGAATGCGTAAGAAAGGTCTCCAATTGATTGGTTACCTGCGAATGTCACACCAGCGGTGTTAACACCGCCTGCTGCTTCTGCTGCTTGCAGTCCCTGAATCGCCATGGTATAGGTGACAGTGTCTCCAAGACCAGATCCGTTGATGGAGGCGAAGTATGCATCATATGCATCATACCAGCCCACTCCGAGCATCATTGAAGCGTTTGCTGCATCAACCGTGGTGCCCCCGGTCATAAAACCAAGCTGGATGCCACCGTAGGAATTTATAATTCCATCTGCTGTTGCTTTTCCAGCGGAGAAGGATTCCATCTCCTTACCGATTGCACCACTGGCGAATCCATCCTTTGTGGAGTCCATAATTCCACCAATTGCCATTCCTGTTGCACCGATTACTTGTGGTTGGAAACCAATGTTAATTTGAGTCACCATAGTATCACAAGGCATTACACTTTCAGCAGCGCATTCAAATGACTTTACTTGATTATAGGTTAGAGTGCCATTTGTTGCATCGTGTCCTGTAATCGTTCTTGTTGATGTAATATC
>JABIGP010000171.1 GCA_018650105.1 Methanobacteriota archaeon | reverse complement strand
GCAATATTAGTGGTCAAGCGTGGAGAGCATGGGGTATTGGCCTTGCATCCAGATGGATTGCTTTCAATGCCGGCATATCCAGTTCTAGATATTGTTGACCCTACTGGATGCGGAGATACCTTCGCAGGCGCTTTAGCAACTTTTTTGGCGCAAGGTAATGATGATATTTCAAAAGAGGAATTGGCTCAAGGATTAGTCCATGCAACCGTAACTGCATCCTTTACATTGCAAACATTTGGAACAGGAAAAATTTGCGCTCTAGAAATTTCTGAATATGAAAAACGTCTAGATGAATATCGCTCAATAACAAATACTTCTTGAGATTACAATCAATCCAATCGCAGCAATCCGGCTTTCCCTGATGTTTGACTTTCGCTATCGATTAAATCCTCAAAGGAAGCAGACTCAAGGGCATCTTGTTCCTCTTGTTCAATCAATGAATTGCTACGACTAATGTGCTGTTGTAATCTATCAACTTCACTTTGTGGCAATTTGCCTCCTTCTTTTATTGATAGGTTTTGAATGCTAGACAATGCCTCTTCAGATTGAGTTTGATTTGAACGGACGCGTAGCGATTCTGTTGATTCACTAATATCGTATGATGATTCACTGCTAAGCAGATTTTTTGATGCTGATACTGCAACCTTAGAGGCAGATTGTGCAACTTGTGTAGCTCGCTTTGCACCAATGGCGAGTGAAGACTTGACAATTCCACTTATCAGCCCACTACCCTGCTTAATTGCTGATTTGCCGTGCCTTTTCAATCTTGAATGATTGTCTACACCTTTGGCCTGAGGTTTGAGGCGTGAATATTTTGCAGAATAATTTTGTTTTGATGACTCTTGTTGTTCTGAAGATGAATCGGCATCGATATTGTTTGAACGTGCGTTGGCAATGATTGAATTTTCGCGATTAATTGTTATTGAATTGCCTAAAGTGTCAGGTGCGGTAATAGAAGCCATTGAGTCTTCTGTCTGCTGATTTACTGCAGGTACATGCGCCCCGTCTGCATTCCAAAAGTTTGGAATCGGCTCTGGCAATTGACTCTCTCCTGCTTCCTGTTTCGATGATGTTTCTGAATTTACTTGAGAAAATAATCCATTATCACCTACAGCTGGCCCACTCATAGTTTGGCGTGTTTGCATTGAATGGTGAGTTGGAAATTGATTGTTTGCTGGCTGCTGAACATTTGCTGAAAATTGGTGCATTTGCGGTGATGCAGGTTGGTTATATTGTGGTTGTGAATTACCGAATTGCTCATGATAAGGGATTTGAGGCGGATTGTTTTGATTATTGTATGTCGTTGGTTGTGCTACCCCATATTGTTGAGATGATTGGATATGACCTCTTCTCGTCTCAATGTTTTCATTTGCTCTTTGAATCAATCCATCTGCTGAATCACTTGAAAACAATCCCATGTCCAATTCTGGCCCATCATCAGTAAACCAATCGGGTAATCCAGTTTCTGCTTCTACTTCAACTGCATATTCTAATTCTAAAACATCTTCTTCTTCATCTGAAGAAAACATTCCTGAATCAAACATTGACATTGGATTATCATCGACTTCACCAAGTAATGTACTGATTGATTGTGGAGTTTCAATATGTACTGGTATTACTGTTTCAAACGAATCTTCAAGGCTGGTAATACCGGGATAATCAGTATCTCTTTCCAATAATTCCAAACCATCTCTTGCTTCTTGTAATGACATTCCTTGGATTATTCTTTGCATCAAATGATTCATTCTCATCAGCCTTGCATCATTGCCCATTATTGCAAAACAAACATTGTCTTTTGTTTCAATTGTCAATGTTGGCCTACCAGTAAATATCCAAGAACTAATGAATACTCCACCGATAATCATCGCACCGATTCTAAAATTAATTGGATCGATAATTCGGTATCCAAACCAAACAAACATCACTCCGAGGAATGCGATCCAGAAAGGTGCGAGGCGTGAATTGTGATGATGAGTATGTTGTATTGTTGATAGTCTAATACTGGTCAAATGGCCAGTTTTTGATTCAAATGTAATCATGTTTTCATCGAGAACTGCGCGAACCTTTCCGGAGGTTCCATCCAACGTAAGTGAACCGAGAACCTCTACGTTCCCCTCACTCGTTGGACCATTTGCGTGTCCAATCGATTGCATCCCAATAACTCAAGCGAGTGGCGGGGGTTATCAATCCACCGCTAAATGCTCAGTTTTAGAGGGCGAAAATTGAACCCTTTGATTATCACCGTAGGTGGATTAATTTAATTTCAATATTGCACTACCCATTATTCTTGGCTTAGAATCTAATTGAGCGATCAAAGTGGGTTGTGGATTTTCTCTCCTGATGAATAATGGAGACTC
>JABIGP010000170.1 GCA_018650105.1 Methanobacteriota archaeon | reverse complement strand
GAAAAAGAATGGGATGCAAATGAAATTGAAATGATATTGTCGGAGGATACTTTCACATTAGAAGCAGATTCTGAAGAAGAATTTACAGTTACATTTTCAGGTCCAAAAAAATTATCAGCAGATACTAGTCACTCATTTACAATTAACGCTCAAGTTGATTCCGTTGGCTTAGTGCCATGGGATTCAACAAATACTAATGCAACATACAGTGGAGAATTAACAGTATTGACTTACGGAATGGTAGAACTAGAAATTAGTGACAAAAGTTCTAGAACATTGGCACTGGATGAAGCGAGAGCCATTTCCTTCCAATTTACAAATAATGGAAATGATGAGGATAAAATCAGAGTATCTGTTGCAAATGAAGCTGAATTGATTGAGAATGGCTTTAGTTTCCCATTGGGGTCATTTGTTGCTGAAGATGTTGCCGCAGGAGGAGTCTCTTCACTGCGCGAAATATCAATAACTGCACCATCAGAAGTTACTGAAGAAGTACGAGTTCAAATGATAATCCGCGCAGAAAGCGGTAATGATGATAGCGCTGAATTCAGTGAAATATCGATAACGATTGTCATTGAGAAGCCAAATGAAATCGCCGGATTAGGGGGTCTTGATGAGATGAGCACCGGCGATATGAAAAAATATGGAGCGATTCTTGGTGCAGGTATTTTGGGTATTTTCATACTGGTATTAGCGCTTAAAGTAGTGGGAAGAAGATCGATGAAAAATAAAGTACCACAAACAATAGAACTTCCAGATGAGAATGAACAATCTAGTGTTGTAACTGAAGACGTTGATGACTTGGATGAATTTGATGATTTGTTCAATGATTTGGATGAGGAAGAAGATGATTTAGATTCGTTCTTGGATGACTTTGAGTGATTAATCGCATATACGCGGTAATTCGAAAAAACATCATTTTCCGCGTAATTTCAAAGCGGTGTTGAAAACACATCAATATTGCCACTGTCTATTAGGTCCAATTCGGGGTGCGTCGGCCTATTTACAAAGGTCTCAAAACCTCCATTTATTGTTGTATTTTGATGGTAACAGTCAAAGGGGTGGTGTAGCGGGCAACACTTACCCAATGGGTAGGTGCTATTATGCTTGGACTCCAAGGAAAAACCGCTTTTGTGTTTGGTGTGGCAAGTGAGGACTCAATCGCATGGGCGATTTGCCAACAATTAGCTGCTTCTGGAGTGACCCTATACCTTGGCTATCAGAAGAGATTTATGAGTAGGGTGTTCCAATTAAAGGACAAATTACCACAAATCGGTGGATTCTATCCTCTCGATGTTGCAACCGATGCTGATACTAAGGAATTCTTTGATGCATTCTCTGCCGAGAATCCGGGATTGAAAGCAGATATCTTGATTCACGCAATTGGATTTGCACCTCGCGCATGTTTTGACCGCCCAATCCTATTTGTTGAAGATAGTGACATTAACACCGCAATGACCATCTCAGCAAACTCCCTACAAAGATGTTTGAAATTCGCATTACCTCATATGAATGCAAACTCTTCAACGATCACTCTCACATATGCTGCAGCAAATCGCTTCGTTCCAAATTATGGAATCATGTCAATGGCTAAAGCAGCGCTTGAATGCTGGACTCGTGAACTAGCTTGCCACATTGGGCCGGATGGGCATAGAATTAATGCGATTTCATCAGGGCCAATTCCTACATTGGCTGCTGGAGGAATACCAGGTTTTGACAAAATACTTGACCATGTTGAAGCAAATGCGCCACTACGGAGAAATGTTAGTCAGTCAGATGTTGCAGGTGCAGCATTGTGGTTGGCAAGTCCACTGGCGAGTGGCGTAACTGGCCAATGCATCTATGTTGATGCCGGATATTCAATTACGATGGTACCTCAAAGTATCATGGACAACTGAGGTGCATTTCAATGACTCTTACAACAGCAGATGGCAAGGAATGCGAAGGGGTTGAACAAGGCCCCTTTGAACCGATTGCAGTAATCGGACTGGCTGCGATAATGCCGGATGCTGAAAATGCAGAACAATTTTGGCAGAATATCATCGACGCCAAAGTCAGCATCAAACAAATTCCTGAAGGACGCTGGCCAGGGCCTTCAAGCCATTTTTGGAAAAAAGGCGGACCAGGTGATGTGGAAGAAGGCCGTACCTATTCAAAAATCGGCGCACTTGTAGATGGGTACGAATTTGATTGGCGAAGATGGAGACAACCTCCTGGAACTCTTCCACAAATTGACATTTGTCAACAATGGGCGGTTGCTGTTTCAGCCGATGCTATCGCAGATGCAGGTTTTGACGGAGAAAACAAAGATATTGACCGAGTGAGAACAGGTGTTGTTTTCGCTAATGCACTGGGTGGGGAAAATCGCAATATGTCAAATATCCGTGTTTGGTCTAATCACACAAAACAATTAGCATCTCAACATGGGTTACCACAAACAAATCTGGATTCATTCATTGAAGATGTTGTTCAAGGGTCTCCAAGAATTGATGAAGATACAATGCCTGGTGAACTTGCCAATGTTGTTTCGGGCAGAGTTGCCAATCTATTGGATTTACAAGGGCCTAATCATGCCATGGATGCTGCTTGTGCATCATCAATGGCGGCAGTATTAGATGCATGCAGACTTTTGCAAACAAGACAAGTCGATACAATGCTTGCAGGTGCAAGTGACCGCACAATGGACCCTGCTACCTTTGCAAAGTTCAGCGCAATCGGTGCTTTATCGGCGACTCATTCAACTCCTTTTGATGCTAAGGCAAATGGTTTCGTAATGGGTGAAGGTGCTGGTGTATTACTGCTCAAGCGCCTCACAGATGCAATACGTGACGGCGATGAAGTCAAGGCAGTTATCCGAGGAATTGGCGGTTCATCAGATGGGCGTGGCAAAGGAATTACCGCTCCAAGTCAAAGAGGACAAGTTCAAGCGATGGCACGTGCTTACAATCAAGCGGGTTATGATGCATCAACTGTTCAGTTAGTTGAAGCCCATGGTACTTCAACCAAAGTAGGAGATGCCACTGAATTATCAACACTATCTCGCCTATGGAGTGGATTTGATGGCGGCGATCATGTTGCTGTGGGTTCAATAAAATCACAAATTGGACATCTAAAGGCAGCAGCAGGTATTGCTGGAATAATGAAATCAATACTTGCCCTTCATCACCGTACAATCCCGCCAAGTGCTGGTTTTGAAACTCCAAACCCTACAGTTGAATGGAATAATATTCCCTTCTTCGTACCAACACAAGCCATGGAATGGCCAAGACCTCCGGCCAATCCGAGAAGAGTAGGCGTTTCCGCATTCGGTTTTGGTGGAACAAACTTCCACGTAGCACTAGAAGGCTATGAGCCAGATTTCCACACACCACTAGCCCAAAAATGGCAACAGCGATGGGATGCATATTCACAACCACTTGATGAATCAAGCAAGCAAACCAGTGGCGTAGTTGCGCCATCAATACTAGATTCTACAGCATCACCATCAATGACTCATCAACAATTGAAAGAAATTGAAGGTGGAATGCTGTTGCTCTCTGGTGATGATATCGCTCAAATCAAACAACAGATTGAATCAATTTCCTTTGAGGGTCCTAATTTTGACAATGACCCAAGAGGACTTAGACTTTCTCAAGCACTTGAATCTCTCAGTGGAGATTATTCCTCTTCCGACGCTGTAAGAATGGCACTTATTGCTACTTCTTGGGCTGAATTTGACAAACGCTGCGCCCTCGCTCAAAAGGCGATGGATGACAAAGAGAAGTGGGGCTTCTTACAGGCACAGGGGATTCTGTTAACCGATGAAGCAGCACTTCCACAACAAGCCAAGGTTGCTCACATGTATCCTGGACAAGGTAGCCAATATGTTGGAATGACACATGACCTATGGCAAAGATATTCATCGGTTCAAGAAGTATGGAAACAATCGGATAAGACAATGACAGAGGTGTTGAATGGTGAAAGTTTGTCTTCGTTTATCCTTCGGTCAGGTCTGTCAAAAGACCAATTGCTTGAAGCAGAACACAAACTCAAACAAACAGAATATACGCAACCAGCAATGCTAACTGCAGATTTGGCGATTGAAAGAGCATTGAATGACCACGGTCATACACCTGATATGGTTGCAGGACACTCTTTAGGAGAGTATGCAGCATTGATGTCAGCAGGAATACTTGACATGGATGGTGCACTTCGTGCAGCAGCTGCAAGAGGTACTGAAATGGGTTCAGTAGAAGTTGCTGACAAAGGATTGATGGCAAGCGTAAGTGCGCCATATGATGAAGTCGCAGCGATTATTGAGCAGGTTGATGGATACGTAATCGCGGCTAATAAAAATTCACCGAAAATGACCGTAATCGCAGGAGAAACCGAACCTGTAAAGGAGGCGATGGCCGAATTTGAAAGTCGAGGATTCCAATGTGTTGCCTTAGCAACAAGTCATGCATTCCATTCCAAGATTGTAGCACCTGCAAATGAACCTTTGCGCCGTTTCTTAGAAGGTCTTGAAATCCGTTGGCCTGCAATACCAATCACTGCAAATGTAGATGGTAAATTTTACCCAATGTCCGGTTCTGGTGATGCAAAGCAAGCGATATTAACACAATTAGCACCTCAAATGGCATCAGCAGTAGAGTGGACAACACAGATTCAAACAATGTATTCATCAGGTGCGAGAGTATTCGTTGAAGTTGGTCCAAAGCGAGCATTGAGTATGTTTGCATCGCAAATTCTTGAAGATCAACCTTCACTACCAATAATGACCAATCATCCAAAACAAGGAGGAATTGCTTCCTTCCTTGCGGCTTTGGGTACACTCGCTCTAGCGGGTCGGATGTCCAAGTGGCCAACTGGTGATTCAACAGTATTGACCGAAGCATTCCGTGCCGGACCGATAGAAGCGCACCAATCTAGTGAAATATCAACTTCTCAAACAAGTTCTTCTCTCGAAGATTTACGAACTTCTGCCCGTCCTTTGCCAAGTGGAAATGGGCAAACGACTCCTGCACCGGTGATGCAAGTAGTGGCAACCGTTGCCTCACAAAAAGGACCTGAGCAACTTGCAGCAGATGCCAAGGGCGCTTATCTGGGAGACCGTCTTTCAGCATTAACCGGTTATCCAGCAAGGTTCTGTAATGGGATGGTCAACCTCCGACTTGGTCTTGGCCTCAGTGATTCCGCTATTGGAAATCTATTCCAAACTATCATCAATGAATGTCAAACAGATGTAGAGGTTGATGTTAGCACTGCTGAAACCGTTGAAGACATCGCACGTTGGATTACATCAGTTCCTTCACAATGGTCGGCCCAGACCAATCTTACACGCTTGCCAAATGCAACTCTTTCACAGCAAGGTGCAGCGGTTTCCTCTTCAGAACCAAATGCAATGGCAAACCGCCGAGCAGACCCATATGTCATCACTGGTGTATCACTTGGTCTTCCTGGTGGCGAGAAGGTTTTCGATGAGGATACCTTTGAACGTCTAGTTCGTGGTGAAACTTGTATCAGTGAGGTTTCAGATGAATATAAGCAGAGATTACTTGACAAGAATTTAGTTCGCCTAATCAAAGGAAGAGATGGTTCTGTCAACATGGAAAAGGCCACTGAGTTTAGTGATATTCCTCAATTAGCAGGATTGAAATCCGCCTTTGATATTTCCGAAGAGTTTGGAATTGATCCAAAGGTGGTATTGGCATGGGACATTTCTACCCAGTTAGCAGTAGCCGCTGGATTACTAGCATTGCGTGATGCAGCAATACCGTTGACTCCTGTTGAGCAAGTAGGTAAAGGCGGATTAAGATTGATTAGAAGTTGGCAAGTACCTCAAGTTCAAAGAGATAGAACTGGAATTGTGTTCTCTTCTTGTTTCCCTGGAATGCAGATGGCTAAGAAACACGCCAAAAATAATGGTGATGATGGCGAGGGACAATTTGACCGAAGATACCTATTCCAAACTCTAAATATGGGGCATTCCCAATTCGCACAATATACTGGTATTCGTGGCCCGAATACAACGATTAACCTTGCTTGTGCTTCAGCCACAGCAGCATTTGGTGTTGCAGAAGATTGGCTTGCAGCAGACCGCGTTGACCGCGTTGTAATCATCTCTGGAGATGATGTAACCGGCGATGATATGTGGGAATGGATTGGAGCTGGGTTTGCAGCATCTGGTGCAGCCGCTACCAATAATGTGGTAGAAGAAACAGCATTACCGTTTGACCGCCGCCGCAACGGGCTCATCCTAGGAATGGGTGCAGCCGCTTTCGTAGTTGAGAGAAATTCTGAAGCAGCAAGTCGTGGAGTTCAACCGATAGCTGAACTATTGGGTTCAACAACTGCTAATTCAGCATATCATGGAACTCGATTAGATGTGGAACACGTTGCCGGAGTTGTCAATGATTTCATTGGCGATATGGAGCAACGCTGGGGATTAGACAGGCATGAGTTTGCTGCAGATACCGCTTTCTTTAGCCATGAAACATTTACTCCAGCGCGTGGAGGAAGTGCTCAGTCAGAAGTAAAAGCACTACGTGATACATTTGGCCAAAGTACAGATTCACTTGTCATATCCAATACCAAAGGATTTACAGGTCATCCAATGGCCGTAGGAATTGAAGATGCAAGCATGCTTTACGGTATGAAAACAGGAAGAATTCCGCCAATTGCCAATCATAAAGAAAAGGATCCAGAATTAGGAGATTTGAATCTATCCACCGGAGGAGATTACCCTAATCTTCGCTATGGTCTTCGCTTCGCGGCAGGATTTGGCTCACAAATCGCTCTTTCATTGGTAAAGAGAACACCATTCACTGGTGAGAGAATTGATGGTGCAAAATTCCTTGCTTGGAATCGAGCATTAGCAGGTACTGATGATGTAGTATTCCGCGTATTGGATAATAAATTAGTTTGTTATGTCGATGCTGATGATAAATTACATGGCGGAGTTCAAGGTGAAAGTTGGCCTGTTACAGCACAGTTTGAAGGAAAACCAACCTCTGCACCTGCAGTGGTGAAGAGCGAAGCACCAGTGCCAGTTCCAGCACCAGTACCGGTTGCGGCGCCTGCACCGGTTGTAGAACAAATTGAGCCACAGCCAAGCGCTGTTGAGGCTACGGCTTCAGGCGATGTTGTTTCTACGGTAATCGATGTTGTAGTAGACCATACAGGATATCCAGCAGACTTTGTCGAACTGGACCAAGCCCTT
>JABIGP010000125.1 GCA_018650105.1 Methanobacteriota archaeon | reverse complement strand
TGAACCGATTGCGAATCCCTTTCCGACTGCAGCAGTTGTGTTTCCGATTGAATCTAGTTCATCGGTAATTGCTCTGACATCGTCACCAAGGCTACACATCTCAGCAATTCCGCCTGCATTGTCAGCAACTGGTCCGTATGCATCGACTGTCATTGTAACACCAACAGTTGCCAGCATTCCCATAGCAGCCATTGCAATAGAGTACAACCCTAAATCCAGTTCTCCGAGATTTCCGAAATAATTTGCCCCATAGATGCCTGCTGCGATTAATAGTACAGGAATGAATGTAGACTTCATTCCAACTGAAAGTCCTGCGATAGCATTTGTTGCAGGACCGGTTTGTGACATCTTACCAATGCGTTGAATTGCCTTTGGTTTAATGATTCCAAAGATTGGTTCAATTCCAGTATAGTATTCTGTAACCAATCCGATTAGAATACCTACGACGCTTCCAAGTAAAACGGAATGCATTACACCATATTCGACATCAATAATTCCTTCCTTGATAGATAAGTATCCACCTATAACGAAAAGAATCGCTGCAATGAATGTAGTATTACGAAGTGCTGCTGCTGGGTCGCTTCCATTCTTTAGAATAGTCATTGAAAATACACCGATAATAGATGCAACATATCCAATTAGACCTAATAGAATCGGTAATAGAATGTAGTCTGCCTTTACTGCATCATCAAAAGTTGAAGCAATAATCATTGCTGCGATAATAGAACCAACGAATGATTCGAATATATCAGCACCCATTCCAGCGACGTCACCTACATTGTCTCCTACGTTATCTGCGATAACACCCGGATTACGAGGGTCGTCTTCTGGAATACCAGCCTCAACCTTACCGACTAGGTCAGCACCGACGTCAGCAGCCTTTGTGTAAATTCCACCACCAACACGAGCGAATAGAGCGATGGATGAAGCACCCATACCGAATCCTGCAGCCGCTGAAAGGTCTGCATCCACACTACCGGCATCAAGCCAGTATGCGACCAAGGAAATACCTAGAAGTCCAAGACCTCCGACTGATAGACCCATTACAGCGCCACCATTGTATGAAACCTCTAATGCAGCAGATTGACCGCCATTCTTTGCAGCCATTGCAGTTCTTCCATTAGCGGAAGTTGCAGAGCGCATTCCTGAGAATCCTGCTAGAACTGAAGCGATGGCACCTGCAAAGAATGCAAGGGCTGTTTCAGTGTCATTAATTTGAGATAATAAAGCACCAACAACTACTACGAATATTGCTAAAACCTTGTACTCTGCGAAGAGGAAGGCCATTGCTCCGTTTTGTATTTCTTCTGTAATCTCAGCAACCTTAGGGTTGTCAATTTCAATGCTGTTTACTTTCTTGTATAGAACCATAGCAATAAGTAAGCCAAAAAGACCTGCTCCTGCCGCAATCAGTGGTATATTGTCCATCATAGGTAACACCTGTTAACCCGCCGACCTAAATCCCCCTCATAAGGGGTTCCCCCACCAATAACAAGCAATACTGCCATTTTAACTAAAAACAGATTTTCCAGTACCATTTCCTGTCAATATTGATTTCATTCGTTTAGCAACGGTTGAAAGGGATAAGCCGCCGCCGCTGTGTTATGGCGATTAGTGCTGAAGAGGTTTTAGCCGAAATCGGCCCTGTTCAGGAAATTTTGGACGCACATGACGGCGTTGTTACCGTTCTTGATACCAGCGATGGCAATATTATGCTCTCACTTGATGGCGGTTGTACAGGATGTTCATCAACTCCAATGACTGCAATGCAAATTTATTATTCACTAAAGAAATTGGAAAATGTCTCTGATGTAATATTCGTAAATGGTGAACTTCCAGAGTATATGCGCACATTTATTGACCAAAAAATGGCCAAGGAAGCTTCTGAAGGTGAGCAAGAACCTGGCGAAATAGTCTGAAAAGATTATTCTTCAGCATCAATTTGATCCGTTTTTCCAATTGTGTGAGGATTTGCGCCGAACGAAACATTTGTTCCTTTTATGTTCATTCTTGCTGAAAATGCCAGAATTAGACAAACCAAAGATAGTGGCTTTGGTAAGTAATTGGAACCCCATAATGTCCCACCTGATAATGAAAGCCACCAAAGTACAATCGCAGACGCAACTAATAATATTGCAATTGTGTTTTGTGCTATATTTTCCGCTCTTGGGGAGCGGCTAAAGGTTGCAATGAAGGCAAATAATATCGACGATGTAAAACATAGTGATTGGGCAAGTAGTTCGATACTCGCAACGGCCACCATATCCACTCCTACAACCACCTACTCTTCAATAGATTGCAAATTAGAAAACTTGAGTGGAAAATAATATGCTATTATTAGCAATCTTTGAGAAGGGTGGGCTTCATCACTGCTTATGGCCGGTGCATCCTTCATTCTTCCAAAGGCGCGCCCGAGTGGCCCGCCGTTTTTTTCTCGCAATCAAGTAGCCAATGTATTGCATCAAGTCGCAGTATTGCTTGAACTGCAAGGAGCCAATGTATTCCGAGTTCGTTCATATCAAAATGCTAGCAGGATTTTAGGTTCATTGACTGTTGATTTAGGCGAACTGGTCTCTTCAGGGGAAATCTTTGACATCAAAGGAATTGGCAAGGGGTTAGGCTCCGCGTTAACTCAATCTGTTGATGAAGGAAATTGGCCCTCCGATTGGATTGATTTGCACGAAAATACTCCACAGGGGTTGATTGAAATGCTCGGCATTCCAGGATTAGGTCCGAAACGTATCAAAATAATGCATGATGAACTTGGAGTCGATTCTGTAGCGAGTTTGAAGGATGCTGCGGAAAATGGAAGGATTGCTCCGATGAAGGGATTTGGCGAAAAATCACAACAGAGAATGCTAGATGGTATTGAATTGTTGAGTCGCTTTAGAGCGAGAAGAAGATTGGATATTGGTCTCAAGTATGGTGAAGCATTTACCAGTAAAATATCTGTAATTCCAGGAGTAATAGAAGCCACTTTGGCAGGAAGTACAAGAAGAAGAAAGGAAACGATAGGCGACCTAGATGTTGTAGTTTCAGTTAATGATGAAGATCATGAATCTGTTGCCAATGCGATTCTGAACTTGAATGGCATCGCTGATGTTAAGGGCGCTGGGGATTCAAAAATCAGCTTGATTTTGGATACCTCCATTTTCGAGGATGGTTTTACGGTTGGACATATTGATTCAAATGTTCTTGAAGCGATTGGAGGAGATGATTACGAACAATTAGAATCTGGTGGAACCATTGACGCTCAAGTTAGACTAGTTCCTCCACATGTTGCTGCATTTACATTGGCATACTTTACCGGAAGCAAAGAGCATAATATTGCAATGCGGCAAAGAGCGATTAGCAGAGGATTACGCCTCAATGAATTTGGCTTAATCCCTGAGAGTAAAGCCGGTGATTTGAAAGGAATGGCTGCTGCAAAATTTTCATTACCAGCAATTTCCGAAGAAGAGATTTATTCTCATTTGGAAATGCAATGGGTCACTCCTGAATTACGAGAAGACACTGGAGAAGTATCTGCTGCGGAAGCAAATAATCTTCCAACCCTAATTGAGATGAGTGATATTCGCGGAGCGCTACACAACCACACTACTCTTTCCGACGGTGATGCAAGTATGGAGCAAATGGCGGATACTGCTCAGAAAATGGGCTGGAGTTGGTTGGGATTGGCAGATCATTCTCCAACATTACAAATTGCTAATGGGGCCAGTGCTGAAGATTTACTTGAGCAAGGTGAAACAATCAAGAAATATAACCAACAATGGCAACAGCAAGGTAATGATTTCAGATTAATTCATGGCGTTGAGTCGGATATTTTACCCGGTGGAAAATTAGATCACCCCGATGATGTGTTATCTCAATTAGATTATACTGTTGCTAGTGTGCATGCATTAAGCAAATGGAAAGCAAGAGACGAGGTACAAAATACTGAAGAATTATTGCAGGTTATTGACCATCCAGCAACAACAATTCTTGGCCACCCAACCGGTAGAATTTTGCAAGGAAGAGATGGATACGAAGTGGATTTGCTTTCTGTGATAGAGCATATGGCCGACCATAATGATGCAGGACGCCTGAAGGCAATCGAATTGAATGCAAGTCCATACAGATTAGATTTGGATTGGCGTCTTTGTAAACATGCAAAGGGATTAGGTGTCCCTGTTGTTATTAATCCAGATGCTCATTCTATTCGCGGATTAGCGGATATTGCATATGGTGTAATGTGTGCAAGAAAGGGCTGGTTAGAAAGTGGAGATGTTCTAAATTCTCTCAGTGGTGAAGAATTGATGTCTCGCCTAAATTCGTGATGTATTAATTGCTGGCTGATTGTGCCACTGCCATGCGCAGGAGTGAGAAGGCGGAAATTATCACCTCCATGCTAGAAGAATTATATCCTGAAACTCCAATCCCACTAGACCATAATAATCCATTTGAATTGCTAGTTGCAGTATTGATGAGTGCTCAAACTACTGATTTGAAGGTAAATGAAGTGACTCCAGCATTATTTGCCAAAGCCAATAATGCAAGAGATATGGCCAAACTTGATGTTGAAGTAATCTTGCAAGATATCCGCCAAATTGGATTGGCGCCTACAAAATCTAGGAACATCTTGCGCTTATCACAACTTCTTGTCGAAAGACATGATGGTCAAGTTCCTTGTAGTTTCAAAGAACTTGAGGACTTGCCAGGTGTAGGTCATAAAACTGCAAGCGTTGTTATGGCTCAGGCGTTTGGAGTACCAGCATTCCCAGTTGACACCCATATCCATCGTCTTGCTGCAAGATGGGGCTTGTCAAACGATACTACAGTTGAGCGTACTGAAAAGGACCTAAAAGCAATATTCCCTAAAATTCTGTGGAATAAACTTCATCTGCAAATCATTTTCTTTGGAAGAGAATATTGCCCTGCACGATTCCATGAACTAAGTAAATGCCCAATTTGTTCATGGGCTGCTAGTAAGAAAAGAATCCAAATGGAATCTAAACGATAAGATTACTCTAGTTTCACCGAATACTCTTCTCCACTCTTCCAACCAAAGAATAATCCAAGGCCAATCGATAAGAGAGGGATTCCATTACAGATGAGGGTTTCCATCGGTTCGGTGTTAGGATTTCCTGCCAATATCCAAACCAAATAGCCCAAAAACATACCAGGTAGCACCATCATAGCGCCAATGATTAGGGTACGTAACATACGCATATACAGATGCTAAAGGACTATCGCAATTAACCCAACGCTTTGCAATTCAGTCAAAACCTTAGACGCCGAACATTGAAGTCGCTGCATCTAACATAATCGCCGTAATGAATGAGGTAATTCCTGCAACCCAAATCAACTTGATAATTTGGCCTAAGGCACTAACTTTGCCTCCACCTCTTAATCGAGTTGCAATAATTGATACAGCAGCAATTTGGCCCAATATCAAGATTGATACGATTATTTTGAACATCTTGATATTCCCTTCAACAGAACTTGCATCCTCCATTACGGGAAGTGCAACCCCCGCACCGAAATCAGATAATGCACCTACATCTGTTTCGGTAAATCCAGTAGCAACTCCTGCTATTGCCTCACCTAATTTCAAAACGATGGCAATCGTTACATTGAGAGATGTTACGCTGGCGATTAGTAACCCTAGTGAAACACCTGCCATGGTGTCTGCGGATAGCGCACGACGATTGCGCAATGACAGCAGATTCCCGACTGAACGAGAAACTAAATCTGCGGTAGCAGCAGGCTTTCCAGAAGATTGTGAGCCTTCGATATAGATTCTTGTATATCGAGAGATAACTGCAGAATTAGTATCTGCATTGAAATAATCCCAAGCACGATCTGAGTCAATTCTAGTAGATAATCTCTTTTCCAAACGGTCGATTGATAGATCTAACACACCAAAATCAATTCCTCTAAGCGCCTTTATCGTTGCGCTTGGCTCTGCACTTCTCGCCTGTGCAGTTCCACCCAAAGCACGGATAAAATCAGGATATGTTTCATCTCTTCGCAAAATATGTGATTCTTCTCTACGAACTAAGAATGCCGGTATCAGCATTGGACTTAGTGGTAAAGCGATCAATAATAATCCATATTTATCCCACTCTTGTGAGACTCCATCCCATGCATAAATCACTGAAGCTGTTGTAATAAGTAGTAGTAATAGAGTGATAGACGCTGCCATCAATAGTGTCCTTGTGAAATTCAATCTAAACGGAGTTTCAAGTTCATCTCTTGCGAAGGTATTGTCTTTTGGAATGGTCGCTCTAAAGGCAAATACAGCTCCGATTTGTACAAACATAAAGAGTAATGATGCAAGTAGTAAGAATCTAAGTCTTGATGCCACCTCAATAGGAGAGTCATTGGTACCTCCAACTTCAAACAATACTAAATGGATTCCAGCGATTACTAAGCCAAATAGACCAGCAGAAACTAGAGAAACATAAATTTCTTTCATGATGTCAACTGATTCTAATCTTGTATCATATAATGTGGAATACTGCTCGGATACTGTTTCTTGTTCAGAGCGCATAAATGCATCAATAGGCTGTCCTGCTTCAATTGAAAAGGCCATTCTGTCAAGGAAATCCGCCCATAGTGGTGAAGGTGATTGTTGAGCAACGATTCTAGAAGCCTCTGGTAATGATGTGTGCCATTTGTCAACCAGTGTCTCTATTCTTTGTACTTCACTAGCCAATTCACCATAATCGCTCATCTGCTTTAGGATATCAAATATTGATGATGCTCCAACTTCTCCAAGTGAAAGAATACCCATCCTGGTGATGAACATGTGCATTTCTCTTTCAATTAATGTAGCCGAACGTTGTACTTCCATTATTGGGAAGGCAATTGCTGCAATTGCTGCCATCAATGGCAATAAGAGCAACAAAAACACACCTGCAAAACCAGAGAATAATGCACCTTCTGAGAAACCTCCTGTTAAGAAAATAACCAAACCTGCAACTATCAGGCCAATGGTGAATGAACCTCCAACAAAGATGAACAAGTATCTTGGAATTGGCATGTCAATGCGACGTAACGCAATTTGCCATAGCGGCATACGCTCCATCTCATCACCACCTCACTTGTGGTTGACCCCAACCCACGTATCTACAGACCTGCTAAACATATCCCATCCAGAGTTGTAGTATATTCCAAGCAAGTCGAATACATCATCATAATGTGTTAAATCTCTCTCTACCATTCTATCAAGTAATGCTGCACGCTTTAGCATTTCATCGTAAATATCACGCTTATTCGAAAATCCGGCAATAGCCGCAATTTTGTTTTCAAGTAAATGCGATTGGAACATTCCACGGAAATAATGCTTATCTTTGACAGGATCCCATTCGAACATACCTCTAGTCAATACACCGTCACTGTGCTTATTGTAGCCTATTACTTCATCGATACCAGTTACGCGACGAGCGATTCCCCCCCCGTTTGGATCTTCTACAACTTCTTGGAAAATCGCAAAATTCAAATTGTCAAAGAATCTCATTGGAACATTGATTGGGTCACCTGTAAATCTTTGAATCATTTTTACAATACTCGATGCGTGGAAAGTTGCGATTACAGGGTGACCAGTTTGCATTGCTTGGAATGCTGTTGCACCTTCAACACCACGAATCTCACCAATAATGATGTATCGTGGACGGCTTCTTAGTGCAGCCTTTAGTAAGTCGAACATTTCAACTCTTGATTCCTCATTTTTGGAAGAACGAGTCACAAGACGTTGCCATAGTTTGTGTCTAACTTTGACTTCAGGTGTATCTTCTGCAGAATATATCTTGACATTGTGGTCAATGAATGGAAGAATCGCATTGAGTGTTGTTGTCTTTCCAGATGCTGTTTCACCAGACACTAGAACTGACATTCCATATTCTAAACAAATCCAAATATAGGCGGCAACTTGTGATGAAATTGTTTTCCATTGAATTAATTGAGTAATTGAAATTGTTTCTTCAGCGAATTTACGAATTGTGAACGATGGCCCCAGCATAGAGACATCGTCAGAGAATATGACATTGATACGAGAACCATCAAGAAGTGCTCCATCAATAATTGGTTTATTATCAGATACAGGGCGACCAATACGCTCTGACATTGCCCTCAAGAATCTGGACAACAAATCTCGGTCTCGGAATCTAATGTTAGAAGTAACCATTCCGAATACCTTGTGGTCCATGTGAATGTGCTTTAATCCAACAGAGTGGATATCTTCCAGCATCTCATCTGAAAGAAGGGGCTCGAGTGGCCCATTTCTAATTAAATCACGAATGACAACATAGTGCAATCTATCTCGTTGATTTTGTGTGACGGTTAAGCGGCGGTCTTCCATGCCAATTATTTGCCACAACTTTCCTTGTCGGCGTACTGTTCCACCAATGTCGGTATCAAGTACAGTATATCTCTCAATCATTTGTCCTAAAATATTTTCAAATTCATTATCAGTAGTAAATGATGGAGCTGTAGGCGCCTCTTGTAATAGAGTCTCAATTAATTCTCTCCTAATGTTTTCTTCCGAATCTGTTAATTGTGGTTCTAGACCAAACCACAATACTTGCCCACCACCTTCTTCATCTTCTGGTGGTTCATAAATGTGAACGAAAATTGGTTCTTTAGTAATGTAGATTAAATTGTAAGGGCGTTCTTTTTTTGCACCTCTGTCCAATTCGCCATAATAAATTGGACGTGACCCATATTGTGCTTCAAAATCGCGAACCCAATCTGCAACGTGAGAATGAGCAGCCATTACGCTAGCCAAATCCCCTTTAGCATATTTTTGTTCGTCGTCCATAATAATCCCTCATCAGCTTACTGCTGTAATATCTACGATGAATCCCATCGATGGCTCAACTCTCCAACCGATTGAAGTTTGTACTGGACCTGCTGCACGAAGGTATCTCGTGACAACAATATTGC
>JABIGP010000131.1 GCA_018650105.1 Methanobacteriota archaeon | reverse complement strand
CAATCCAACAAAAATGTTAAGGAGTTTTCTTTTGGAGGAAATTACAGCACATCAGAACGTACGGAAGTTGTTAGGCTTGAAGATGGAAGAATTCACCAAAAAGATGGTCATATTGAAGCGGGTAGAAATGCTGTTGGATATATTGCCATAATATACATCATTATTATTCTATTAAGTGAATTGACTTGGTCCAATTTATTGATTTGAGGTAATAAGATGTCTGGATTACTCGATGTTTTCATGATGAAAGAAAGAGTAAATGATGGTTCTAATCCCATATTGATCGTTTTGGAAAAGGCATCAATGCTGTTAACGTTATTTATTATTGGAACAATTGGTTATGGATTGAATTTACCCGAGTGGGGTATTGGGTTACTAGTTGGAGCAAGTTTAGGCCCTGTGGTTTATATCCACTACTATGTATTATACATTAGACCTCTCAAAAAGCGGGGCAACATTGATGGCAAATAACTAATCTCACAGTTTGAGGCGGAATTATGAGTGGACTATTTTCTTCAATATTGGACTTTTTGGGCATCGGAGCAATTACTGGCGTAGATTTATTATTTGCTGGTTCTGCCATCGTGGGGACTATTTTGTTTGTAATTTATTTCCTTTTAGTACTGGTTGGCGGTGTTGCTGATGGAGCAATGGATGTAATGGGATTTGACGTTGACTTAGATGTCGGTGCTGAAGGAATATTCCATATGCTAACGATACAAGGATTACTTAGTTTCATGATGATGTTTGGGATTTTTGGATTGGGCGTTTCTATGTCCGACCCCGATATGTCTAGCATTTACGCCATTCTTGCAGGAACAATCGCCGGTGTTTGTTCCATGTGGATTATTGGCAAAGTATTTCAAATGATGAAGAGTTTAGAAACCGATGGTACTGTGAAATATCATGAAGCAATTGGAGCGAAAGGTAAGGTGTATCAAACAATATTCCCTGGTGGCTCAGGTCAAATTCAAGTGGAATTCACCGGTGCCCTTCGAACAGTTTCTGCTGTTAGTCACGATGAAAATGAAAAAATTAACACTGGAAAATTCATCCAAGTTATCGACCACATAGGTGAGACCTTGATAGTAAAATCAATATCAGTCAATCAACCTAGTGATTCTGAGGAATAAGTCTCTTGAAAAGTCGGGTCAACACTCATAAAGGAGTGCTCCTATGGCTGTATGAATACTATGGCAGGCGAAGTGTTGTTTTTATTGGGAATTGGATTATTTGTAGCAGTTGTAATGGGTACAATCTATGTTGCAACATCAAGATATAAATTAGCGCCATCAGACAAGATTTTGGTTGTATATGGTAATGTAAAAACTGGTGGAGCGGCCGCCTGTTACCACGGTGGTGGACGTGTCGTTTGGCCTCTAATCCAGCATTATGCATACTTAGATCTAAAACCAATGACAATTCTAATCAATCTTGAACATGCACTTTCGTCACAAAACATTCGTGTAACTGTGCCTTCGACTTTTACAATCGGTGTATCTACTGAACCATCGATTATGTCAAATGCTGCAGAGCGTCTGCTTGGATTAAACCAACCACAGATTGAAGACATGGCCAAGGAAATTATTTTTGGTCAACTACGTCTTACAGTTGCATCTCTTTCAATTGAAGCAATCAATTCCGACAGAGAAGCTTTCCTACGAGATGTTTCATTGAACGTAGATACTGAACTGCACAAGATTGGGCTTTACCTAATCAACGTTAACATCATCGATATTACTGATGAATCTGATTATATCAAATCCATCGGTGTAGCTGCTGCAACAGAGGCTATCGCTAAAGCGGATATCGCTCGTTCAAGCGCTGAGAGAGATGGACGTATCGGTGTATCTAATGCTGAGAAATCAATGCGAACTGAAGTTGCTAATAACGATGCAGAAGCTGAAAAGGGTGAGAAAACTGCTGAAGCAATGAAGCGTATTTACATCAACCAACAAGAAGCACTCGCAGTTGAAGGTGAAAACCTTTCAGCGGCATCTATTGCACATCACAATGCCGATCTTGCTGAGAAAGAAGCAGAAGCACTTCAACGTGCAGAAGTTGCAAAGCGTATGGCACAAGTTAACATTCAGAAGGCTCAATATGAGATGGAAGGAGAAAGACTCCGTGCTGAAGAAATTGCTCGTGAAGAAATCGCTAAGCAACAAATCGAAATCGCAGCTTCCGCAGAGGCTAGCCGAGAACGCCTAATTGCACAAGGTCAAGCAGATGCTACCCTTGCACGATATAATGCAGAAGCGGCTGGACAACAAGCGGTATTAGAAGCAAAGGCTTCTGGATATGCGCAATTAGTGAAGAGCGCTGGTGGCGATGCAAAGGCCGCAGCAACATTACTTATGGTTGAGAAGATTGAAACATTGGTTGCAAAGCAAACTGAGGCAATCTCCAACTTGAAGATTGACAAGATTACTGTTTGGGATTCAGGCAATGGCGGAGAATCCGGAGGTTCAACTGCGAACTTCATCTCCTCGCTAATCAAGTCTCTACCACCTGTGCACGATGTTGCAGCAATGGCTGGTGTTGACCTTCCAGATTACCTTGGAAATGTTAAAGAAGAGTGATTTGACTCATTTCAAAGACCCCTCAAATGGCTATTTCAGCCAGTAAATGAAGCGAGGGATTGAAAGGTAGTTGGGCGCGCATCCGACATATGGCTAGTGACTTAGATATTGCAAGAGCGGCGACTCTAGAGCCAATTGAAGCAATTGCTTGGAAATTAGGGATCTCATCTCACGAATTAACTCCAGTTGGAAATGGAATGGCAAAGATAACCTGGGATGCCATCAGTGAAAGGTTCGATCGTCCTCAAGGAAGCCTTGTTTTGGTTACATCAGTTAATCCAACCCCTTTTGGTGAAGGAAAAACAGTCACTACGATTGGATTAACTCAAGCCCTCTGTGCTATTGGTTCAAAGGCAACTTGTGTAGTGCGCGAACCTTCAATGGGGCCTGTTTTCGGAATCAAGGGGGGTGCTGCTGGCGGTGGCAACTCTCAAGTCCTACCAATGGAAGACATCAATCTCCATTTTACGGGGGATATGCATGCAATAACATCTGCTCACAATCTATTGAGTGCGTTAATTGATAATCATCTAAAGTTTGGCAATGAGTGCAATCTTGATACTGAAAGAATTAGTTGGCCAAGAGTCATTGACATGAATGACCGTTCACTACGCCAAATTGTAGTAGGATTAGGTTCAGCGGCCAATGGAAATGTACGCCAAGACCGTTTTGATATTACCGCAGCGAGTGAAGTAATGGCAATATTGGTATTAGCAAGCGACTATGCAGACCTGCGCAGAAGACTTGGTGAAATTGTAATTGGTCCATCGAATGAAGGGAATCCTGTCAAAGCAGAAGAGATTGGTGCGGCGGGGGCCATGGCACTACTATTGAGAAATGCTTTTTTACCAAACCTTGTACAAACCTTAGAAGGAAATCCAGCATTTATTCATGGTGGACCTTTCGCAAATATTGCTCATGGTAATTCCAGTATTATTGCTGATAGAATCGCTTTGGGTGCTGCTGACATCGTGGTCACTGAAGCAGGATTTGGTTCTGACATGGGTGCTGAAAAATTCATGCATATCAAGGCAGCTAATTCTGGCAAGGCCCCAGATTGTGTAGTGATGAATGTTACTATTCGTTCAATGAAATTACATGGTGGAGCATTTGGTGAAAAGGGTGGATATCGCCCTACTGCGGAAGAATTGGCAGCAGAGAATGTTGATGCTGTTATTGCTGGAGCTTCCGGTAATCTTGACCGACACATTAGAAATATGGCTGGCTTTGGTATGCCGGTTGTTGTTTCAATCAATCGCTTTTCAACAGATACTGATGCAGAACTTGCTGCACTAGAAGATGCTGCCAGAGCAAGTGGAGCAACTTCCGTACAACTCTGTGAAGTACACGCAAATGGTGGTGCAGGTGGCGAAGAACTTGCAAAGGCCGTAGTCTCTGCAGTTCACGACCATGTTGCTGCTGGAAGACCTTTTACTCCTCTATTTATGCCAAATGCAGGCATTAGAGAAAAGATTGTTTCCATCGCAACAAGAATCTACAAGGCTGAAGGTGTAAAAATAGACGCGAGTGCTGAAAAACAATTAGCATTAATAGAAAAGTGGGGATATGGTGAACTTCCAGTATGCATGGCAAAAACACAATATTCATTCTCACACGATCCAAACCTCCTTGGCTCCCCTTCAGGTTTTACAGTCCCGATTAAGGAATTCCGTTTGAATGCAGGTGCAGGTTTTGTCGTTGCGATTTGTGGAAATATGATGACGATGCCAGGATTACCTAAGCGACCTGCTGCCCTCGACATGGACATGGATGAGAATGGCAACTTGATCGGCGTATTCGGGTGAAAAAATGAAGATTCTCAAGCGGCAACAAATGTTGTGGAGAATTCGAATAGAATCTCAAGATGACCTATGGTCTATCTCGCGATTAGCACGTAAAGGAATGTCAGTAGCAATGCTTGGCGAAAGGAGAGACCAGACCACAGTTGGAGAAACAGGTGGACGAGCCAAATCCGCTGAAAGAAAAAAAATGTGGATACAGTTGAGAATTGAATCAACAGAATACCAAACATTTTCTGATACATTGAGAATACATGGGATTATTGAAGAGGCCCAATTTGATTTGGGCTTGCATCATACCCACATTATTGGAGTAAGCGATGAGATTGAAATCACATCACTTACCCCGTTTGAGGCAACTGATATTGAATTATTAATACAGAGCGAAAAAGCCAGTAAGGCGGCTCAGGTAGCATTACTCGTCGTTGAAAATGACGAAATGATTCTGTATTTCATTACTGGAAGAGGTTTGCGGGAAAGTGCAATGTGGACTATGCGTGGCGGTGGTAAACGTGGAGATTTGAAGACTACATCAAGCGTAGCCTCTTCATTTAGAAAAAGTGTAATCTCCGCACTTTCCTCACAACTGAATACTGATATTCCGCTGATACTTTGTGGGCCAGGTCATGCAAAGGATGTATTGCTTCCAGAACTAAGAGATAATGGCCATAGTCGATTCATAAAATTAGTTGCTACTTCAATGGGGGGTCGCTCTGCCGCTAATGAAGTAATAAGAGATGGTCTCGCAGGAGATTTACTCGGTGAACATGCCATTTCAAAGGAGATAATGCTTCTAGAAGAGGCTTGGACTAGGCTATCCACAACCGGAACTGTAGCATATGGCAAGGAACAATTGGATAAGGCATTGAAAGAAGGAGCGATAGAGATATTGCTCATCACTGCAGATTTGTTAAGAAATGAAGATGACACTATCGCTGGAAAGTCATGGCCGGCATGGTGCAGGGGACTTTCTGATATTTCTGCTGAATTAGTACAATGTTCTACCGACCATGATTCTGGACAGCAATTGTTGGGAATGGGCGGAGTTGTTGCTCTTCTGCGCTATAAAATGTGAAATTGAGGGTTGATATATGGAAGAAAATAAATCTTTCAAATTTGCATGGTTTGGCCAATTCAAGGATACCCCCCGTGAGCAATTACGTCAATCATTGCGTGGTTTCCGCTGGATACTTCTTAATGCTGAAGATTTGCCCAATGCAACATCTGTATGGATGTTTGCTGAACTAGATGGGTTCTTCATCGCTCTAGACCATAGAGGTAGTGAATTTTCTCCTGGAGTTCATAACAGGTCTATACATCTATTACTTCTCGATAAAGAACAAGAGGTCAAGGGAATTTCAAAGGTCATCTGTGGTGCAAGCGATAATATTGAAAATTACCTTTGGTGATATAT
>JABIGP010000091.1 GCA_018650105.1 Methanobacteriota archaeon | reverse complement strand
AATTCACAGGCGCATATGTCAAGAAAGCATACATGCCTCATTATGAGCAAATTGTTCTCAGAATCAATCCAAAAGACATGGACCAATTTGATTTGGTATTTGTTAGAGGAGAAAGAATCTACACTTCAAATCGAGACCGGCCAATGCCGATGACGCCACCTCCTTTTGCAATGTTGCTAAGGAAGCATCTCAAGAATGCGCGCTTTACAGGAGTGAGACAACTGGGCTTTGACCGTGTATTAGCATTTGATTTTGATACTAAGTTTGGTTCAAGGCATATTTATGTTGAAGTATTTAGAGATGGAAATATCATTTTAGTTGATGATGAAGGAATCATTATTCAGCCACTTACTCATGCAGCCTATGCTGGAAGGACTCTCAAGAAGGGTGTTGAATACTCACCACCGCCTGCAGCGATGAACCCATTTACACTTGATGAAGAAGGACTTGGGGAATTATTTGCTAATACCGATAGAGACCTTGTTTCAACACTTGGCGGTAAAGTAAACCTTGGCGGAACTCATGCTAATGCTGTATGTCAACTTGCAGAACACGACCCAAATATGGATGCGGATAATGCAGACATCAATATGGTTCATTCCGCATTACATCAATTACTAAACGACTTATCAAATAGTGAAAATGGTTTCTTAATTCTAAAGCCGAGCAAGGAGATCGGCGCTGAGCAATTACAGGCGGAAGCCGATAAACTGGAAATCGGTGTTGCACGCGATAGATTTTTGGAAAAACATGCTGAGGAAGCAACTCCGATTCTACTACCATCTCATGCCGAAAAAGCAACTCTAAGTTTTGAGACCTTAGGTGATGCTGTAGATGCTTGGAAAGGTGCTCACGATTCAGCAGCACTCGCAAGACGTGAGGCTGAAAAATTGGATATTGCTGCGCCAGGAAGAGGGCATTCAACCGATGTAGAAAGATTGCAAAGAAGGCTTGTTCAACAAGAGAAATCTATGAAAATATTCTCGGCCAAAATTGACAAACAACAAACACTCGGCCATATTATTCAAGAGAATTGGACTCATATTGAGTCGCTATTAACACAAGTTAACCAGGCTGTTGAAACACAAGGCTGGAAAGAAATCAAAAAAGCCGCAAAGGAAATTCCATGGATTGCTTCTTTGAATGCTGCAGAAAGAACATTTGTTACTATTTTGCCAGATGAAGAAGGTCAGCCAACTGGGCCGCAGGCCACGTTATCTCTCGATGAAAGTGTTCATCAAAATGCTCAGCGTCATTTTGAAGCAGCAAGAAAGCAGAAAAACAAAAGTAAAGGTGCAATAGATGCTCTTGAAGATACCAAGAGCAAATTAAAAACTGCACAGAAAAAAGAATCAAAAGCAGTTGCTACTGGAAAATTAGGCCGAATAAAGCGTAGTAAGAAATTCTGGTTTGAATCGCATCGCTGGTCAATGATTTCGGGCGGTCATTTACTTATTGGCGGCAAGGATGCAAAAGGAAATGACTCTGTTGTCAAGAAACATTTGTCAAGTAATGACATGTATCTCCATGCAGATTTACATGGCGCTCCATCATGCAGTCTACGCTCATCTCAAGGGTTTGTAATCGATCAGCAAAAACCTGCTCATATTCCAGATGATATTCCTGCTTATCGTCTTGCAGATAAATTAGAAGATGTAACTCTTGATGAAGACAAATTGTTAGAAGCGGCTACCTTGGCACTCTGTTGGAGTCGTGCATGGGCAGGAGGAGGCGCTCATGGCACTGTATATTCTGTAAAACCGGCTCAAGTCTCAAAGACTGCTAATACTGGAGAATTCGTTGGCAAGGGAGCGTTTATTGTAAGAGGGCAACGTCAATGGTTCAAGGATTTAGATGTTCAAATTGGTGTTGGTATTATTGCTGTTAATGGAGTTCCTCTATTGATGGGTGGAACACCTTCTACTGTCAAGAAAATTTGCACAAGATATGCAATTTTGGCTCCAGGATTAACCAAAAAGGAACAACTGGCCAATAAAATATACAAGAATACAGGACTTGTTACCGATGATATTCTCGGAGTACTTCCAGGGGCTGGTCAAATAATTGAAGACTATGGAATCTTTTCAGCCCCAAAAACAATTGAAGAAGAGGAATGATAATGTCTCAACAAGATAAAGTAAAAACTGGCGGAGATATGTGGGACCAGCGCTATTCATCGGATGAATATGCATATGGCAAAGAAGCAAATATATGGCTTAGTGAACGTATTTCACAACTTAGTCCACCACAAAATAACCGAGCATTATTCCCTGCAGATGGTGAAGGAAGAAATGCGGTTTGGGCAGCGAGGATTGGTTGGAATAGCGAAGTGTTTGACCTGTCTAGTGTTGGAAAGAAAAAGTGTCACAAACTAGCAGAAGAGCATGCAGTTTCCGTAGATTATGAAGTTGATGATTTGACTTTGAGAGAATTTCCTAACAAAATATACGATCTAATCGCATGTTCATGGTTCCATACTCCAAGCCAAATAAGAAAAGTCCACATGCCTAGAATGCTCCACTCATTGAAAAGTGGTGGCCATTTCATAATGGAAGGTTACCATACTAGTCAAATGACTATGCAAAGCGGCGGTCCAAAATCACTTGACCTATTATTCGACTTAGATGAAGTACTTGGAGAATTAATTGGCCAAGGTGCGCCAAATATGCACATCATTCATACCGCCGTTACCAGTACGATTCTTGATGAGTCAACATTACACGAAGGTCAAGCAAGAGTTGTTAGATTCCACTTACAAAGAGATTGATTCAATCATCTTTTTGTGCATGCTTGTTACGCTTGCTAGCAGTTCTTCCACCACGTCCACCCTTACGGGTATGCTCAGGTCTGTTGCGCAATTGCTCGCGTGTCATTGGTCTTCTTCCACCTAAAAATCCCTTCTTTTCAGAATGGGTTGGCTTGTAGGTCTTGCCTCTTGCCTCTCCGCGATAGTTACTATCCTTTGAACTAGAATTGTTGATTTTCTCTTTTAGTGATTTTTTCGGAGTTGATGTATGTGTATTGTTATCTTGCTTAGGTGCTCTATCGCCACCACGACCTGAGTCTCGACCACCATCGTTTCCACCACGGTATCCGCCTCTATCGCCTCCACGACCTGAGTCTCGGCCACCATCGTTTCCACCACGGTATCCACCTCTATCGCCGCCACGACCTGAGTCTCGGCCACTATCGCGACCTTGGTACACAGTTCTGTCACCGCCACGGTAACCTCCGCCACCGCTT
>JABIGP010000053.1 GCA_018650105.1 Methanobacteriota archaeon | reverse complement strand
GAGTGCGATACCCAGTTACCTAGGCCAATGGCTGTTGTTTCAGAGGAATATTCATTTTTGTCAAGGTGTACAATAGTTAATTCAAGTGTCTTGTGAGACCTAGGATAATCCAATCCTAATTGTTTGTAATATGCTTCAACCGCTTGCATTACTTCAGCCAACGTAGCATTACCATGTGCAACTGTGACAATGTTTCTGCAATTATATCTACATCTAGAATAGGGGTACTCATAAGTGATTGTGGACATCGCTTGGGCTTTGGATTGCTCAATAAGAATCTTAGCGAGATTTTTTGTCGCATCTTTACCAGACCATTTCAAGCCCTTTACCGGATTAGTCTCCCATGATTCTTTACTCTGCAAAATAGTAGTCTGCTTCTTCCACCATGGGCATCTGCTGACAATCTTTTGCTGCAAATTATTCCTAACTGCTAAGGCGGAATGCTTTGTGTAAAGGGTAGGTGCTAATTCAAGCAGATCTCCATGGACAAGGTTGAGAATAAAGTTCTCACCTTGTAATTTGTATGACCTCTTTTGAGGAGTTGGCTGCAAGCATTGTGGATGCTCAACTAACCACTGTAAATATTCCATGTACGAGTCTTTTGGCCATGCTGTTTTTCTTGGAACTGGAGTCTGGAATACTGTTGAATAGGCACTGCCTTCCATGTAGACTGTCGTCCATGTATCATGCCAGTTCTCCCAAGTAATTGCATTGGGATGAACAGATTCACTATGGTCTGCTTCAATCAGCTTTTGCACTTGTTGCTTATTCAATGCCATTTCAGGAATAGATTTCCAAAACCACGGTTTTATCGCTTCATTCCAATCAGTATTTCTAAGTGGGCCTTCACTTGAATGATGAATCTTGAACACTGTTGCTGAAAATGTATTGATATCATTAGATACGTCCCAACCCATCCATTCAATTGTGCAAACTTCTTCCATCATAGCATGTTCTCCAATAGGAAAAGTTCCACCTGGATGATTATACCATCTGCAGCCATCTTCACCCATGGACTTGTGCTTGTGGTCAAAAATAACTAAGCCACCATCTCTAATTTTATCGGCATAATGAGCCATCATGTCAGCCAATGCCGTTTTATCATCGATGATGAATTTGTCTAACCAAGTCATCCAATCAACATACAAGATATCAATCGGTGCTGCCTTGGAAAGATAATCATAAGCTTCGCCAACACTGTGGAATTGCCAATGTGGAACTGCAATTGATGTCTTTCTGAATACTGGTGCTCCTTCAGAAGTATCATGCAATCTTTGATAGATGGCATGGTGAGCATCATCTGTATGGTAGGGCCAAGTATCTGGGCAATACTGGCCAAAGTCAATCAGTAAGTGAACGAAGGGATGTTCAGCATCTTCAAACAAACTCATGCTAGCATGATAGTGACTTCCAGCCGCTGGATGAGCAATTACCAAAGGTCTGCTTTTATCGATATCAATCGGCAAACCAATACCCATATCATTTGCTTCACCATAAGTTACACAGTTTCCTAAACCATTCAATGGAAGTTTTCTAGCCATACTTTGACTCATTATACACACCTCGGATATCCAAGCGGAACTACTCTGAAGATTCTCTTAGTCTGTCTTTCTAGTCTAGCATACTCATGTGCAGAAATGACTCCACCTGAACTACTGTGCTTAGCAGTATCATAGATGGTGTCCTTGTGCAAAGTCACAATGTGCGCAGTGCAAAGTTTACCGTTATCATCAGGATCACTTGGCGGGTCAATTGAATAGAAACTTAGCAAGAACAAGTCATCATGTTCAACCAATTCCTCAATATAATGCTCAATTCTTCTAAGGTCAGTATTGCAATACGCCAATTGCATACCATAAGGCTTCAATGCATTGGACCATGAATGCGGAGATTGGGAATTGGTGACTTTCTTGAAATCGTCAACCGTTACCTTCGCTCCTGTGGTTCTAGCAATCATAGCCAATGTGGTTGCTACACACGATGGCCCGATTTGTTTGTCATGCTGAATCGCAATATCTGGAAAGAACTGTTCTTCTATTGTATTACCAGTATCCCAAAGTGGGGCATTGGGATTAGGCCTCCATGCAGACATCATGCCCATTCCTCCCTGAATTTTTCATCAAACGAAGGTTCAGTATCGTCGGATATTGAAACAGTTGTTTCATCGCAGCACGATTCTAAACAATCTTCATCCGCACATTCATCTTCATTCCATTCCTTGTAAGACTTAAGCTTATACTCTGTATATTCAATTTGCACTTTCATGTAAGATACAATCAATGCAAGTATTTCGTTTATGTTCATATTATTCTTCTTCATTTTCAATCACCATTTGTTTTATTTTTTTGTTTGCTTCTGTTTTCCATCCATCTTTAATGGAATTGAATTCTTTTTTTGAATATTGATATTCAAAATCTTCTGGCCTACCAGATGGCCAATTTTCTTCCCACCACTCAATTCTAATTTGTTGATAGATATCATTAGCAAACTGCATTGCCCAAATATGCCTATCATCGATACATAATTGCATCAAGGAAAGAAGGTTTGAAGGGTAATTTCCTTTCAGTCCATCAATACAAAATGTGACATCTGAAGTGTGAATTGTCGAGTCGCCCCCATGTATCGGAACGTGTTCAGGACAGACCCAAAAAGGGCCAAGAGAATGGCCTATCTGATATTTAGATTCATATTGTCTTGGTGCCCACATCCACGCTTTTGGTTTTAGGCTATCCGCCTCCAAGATTTTCTTGTGCTCAGCAAATGTTCCAGGAGCACCCCAGCCCTGAGTGGCCAAAGCGAAATCAAAGGAGAAGGTATTACCAAAATTACCCTTGATGGTAATGGTGTATCCCTCGATACTGATTTTGTCGCTATCGTGCATGAATTGCATGGCTGCAAGCCAATGCTCTCTCTCGGCTATCTCTTCAGGTGTATCTTGTTCTTTGTCCTCAAAATGAAGGTCATCATTCATCGATGTAAGACATAATTCCCACTCAGGCCACCTATCCCATGCTTTGCCTTCCGCGATGTTATGCTGATTGTAGGCGACAAAAATTTGGATGAACGCTTCTGGTAAATCCAAATTCCCATTATGGTCAATTATTTCCATAGGATCGGTATATCCATTTTCGATGAACCATTCATTTGTTTTGCTTTGCTTTGTTTTATCTTTATTCATTTTATCACCTCACAAATACATCCAATCTTCTGGCCTACCATTTGGCCATTTTCTGTCAAATTCTTCATTGGATTTCCTTCTAGCAAACTCTTGCTGGTGCAACAGATTCCAAATCTCTTCATCCTCAAGCAATAGTTTCAGCAGTAATGATAACGATTCAATAAATGAATCACCAGAGGGAAATACGCAGGTACTGTAACTCCAATATTGCTTTAGTTCAAGGCCAGTCATATGTGCAGGGAAATCATGGAAACCAAGCCATTCTTCTTCACTGGATGTTTCTATTTTCCAAGAGGCTGATGATGCTTCTAGGTTCGCAATATGATTTCCGATAATATGTTTATTCTTGGCATCTCTTTTGATATTTCCAAGTGCAGTTGTATGTGAACTAAGGCTGTTGGGTGGCAACCATCTAGAGTACTCGATACTGGCATCAAATCTAAACATAGATCCATGTTTGCCAATAACGGTAAATGTATTCTTTGAGATTGTTATTGATTCATTTTCACAAATATATTTTGCAATAATAAGCCAATCTTTTTTCATATCCAAAGTCAAATTTTTATCTAACTTTAATGAAGATGATATCTCTTCAATGTTTTCTGGCCAAGACCATTCGGTTTTTGCATGCTTATTATATTCATAAAAAGCTGACATGATGAACTCTATTGAATCTAAATCCAATTCCCACTTCATATGTTCCCACGGATTGTATTCATTATTTTCAGTCAAAAACACTCCTCCTTGTTCCTGCAGGTCTATCTTTATGACATATCTTGCAAGTTTTATTGATACAAGGCCATGAGTAATCATTGGCGATGAAATTAATCATTCCTCTTTGTTTCATTTTTTCCCAGAATGGTTTAGTACAATTCCATGTATCTACCCAAATTCTCTGCTCTGGGAATGCTTTTCTAATATCGGAAATCATTTCTGAGCCAAAACCGGATTTTCTATTGGTGGAATCATGAACTATGACATTATCTATCTCAATATTATCACCACCGACAAAAATCTTGCAATTTGCAATAGGCATTCTACCATTATATATCCAACAATTCTCATGTCTTGGGTGTTGCCAAAAGTTGGCAATACCGTTGATTGTTACAATCTTTGGACCATTTTCAGGCGCTTCTTGTTTAGCTATTATGTTCGTTTTTGTTTTCGTTTTTATTTTCATATTATTACTTCCTTGTTTGAGTATTCCATCTCCATGGTTGTGAATAGACGGGAGCACCGGGAATTGAACCCGGATCTGGAGATCCGCATCCTCCTATGCTATCCGTTACACCATGCCCCCATTCTGGACAAAGCAGGCAGAGGTACCCGGATT
>JABIGP010000057.1 GCA_018650105.1 Methanobacteriota archaeon | reverse complement strand
CCAGCCGGCTTGAGCGCAAACTTGAGCGATACCCGCACCCATTGTTCCAGCGCCGATTACGGCAACACTACGAATCTGCATAGCAATGGCCAGCAACTACTTCTTCATCAAATGAAGGGTGAAACAAAAGGAATATTGTGGCAAGTATTATCCATTGTTCAATCTTTACTAATTTCGAGATGCGGATAAGGTAACTCAATATTAGAAGCATTGAATCTTTTTATTATTTCACAGAGAATCCAATCACGTGCCCTTCTCTCTTCATTATAATCGGAAATCCAGCAATCTATTCTAAACATTAAACCACTATCTAGGATATCGTACAATAATATCTCTGTTTTGTCATGCTTCATCGTATATTCGCAATCATCAAGTATTTCCATAATGATTTGTTTTACAATAGCAGGATCGGATTGCTTACCAACTTGTAATCTATGTCGCAGATTCATTTGCTCAGGATTGTCGGTATTACCTTGTGCATAATTTTCAATAATTTCTGTAGCAAGTTGCTTATTTGGAATAATTACCATTCTTTCTTCACCAGTTTTTATTGATGTAGAAAGCAATCCGATATCTGTAATCCTACCCTTTGTTCCAGCAACAATCACCTTATCACCTCGTTTGAAAGGCTTGTCAAAAGCCATTAATGCACCAGCAACAAGGCCACTTGCAGATTCTTGTAGGGCCATCCCAATAACTAATGAAAGAACAGTCGCACTTGCAATTACTGCGGTAACATCGACATTAAAATGAGAAAGTGACATCATTATAGCCGCCGACCAAATCACAACATTGGAAACTGCAATTGCTCCATTTTGAATTCCAATAAGGTCAATTTCAGTGTCGTCGTCCCAATGAGAAAAGAAGATTGGAATAAAATCAACAACAATATTGGAAAGACATTTTGCAGAAATCCATAGCAGGAGTATGACGGAACCCCCTCCAAATGCAAGTTGTGGAAATGTACCATTTTCAAACACCCAATCAAATGTCAGCCAAGTTCCCACAAGAAGAGTTCCGACATTTATCAGGGGCCGGAAATGTTCGAATAATCTATCATCCAATGTATTTTTTGAACGAGAAATAAGTTTCAAAAGTGGACCCTTTGCAACAAGATTTATCAAAATAGTTCCAATCACTGATAATCCAAGTCCAACGGATAACTGAATCCACCATTCAGCAACCCCAATATCTTGCCAAAGAGCGTGCAGAAAAGAATCCTCGAGCATGATACGGTTACGAATCTCTATCATATTAAGATTGACATAATAATCTCAAGTTCAAGAATCTAATTTGTTCGGGTTATATTGTGCTAACATTACTCCAATAATTATTAACAAAAACGATGCAACTAAAGACCATCCTAATTTTTCATCTAATATCAACCATCCACCGAGAATTCCGAAAGGAGCCACTAGATAAACATACAATGCAGCCTTTCCCGCCCCAATAGTCACTATTCCATCGGCAAACCAAACATAGGAAATTACAGTTGACAATATTGCTAAGAATAGAATAGCCATCCATCCATCAAAACTTGGCTGTGGAAAGCCATTAATCATTGATTCATAAGCAGCCCAAGGTGTTAGAATTAGCAATCCAACTAATGAAGCCCAAACTGTTAGATGAAGTGGTGAGAGGGGATTATCTGAATCAGATGCTGTTGAAGTCATTGCCTTCTTTTGCAATATCGAAGATGATGCCCAGGCTAATGCAGCGCCAGCAATCATTAGGTCGCCTTTCATTCTAAGATCAAATGGAATCTCTATATTCGGTGAGTAAAGGAAAATCACAATCACGCCACTTAATCCACATAACAGTCCAGTTGCTAATCGCCAATTCATTTTTTCATCTAAGAATGGAATCGCCAACAATGCAGTGAATATTGGATTGAATGTAATCATCAATGAAGCATCGCCAGCGGCAGTGTATTTCATTCCATACATGAATAGAACCTGGTAGATAAATGTCGAAAAGAAGCCAATCAATACGATTCTTTTCCATTCCATCCTTGTTGGTATTCGCCAATTATCGGTCATTTTTAGATATATTAAGAAACAAGCCATTGCGATAACATATCTAATCCAAGCAGCACTTATTGGCGGGATATCTTGAGCTAGAACTCGGCCAGCAGGCCATCCAAAGCCCCAAACAACTGCAACAAATAGCAGTTTAAGATGAATCAATGACTGCTTCAACTAAATCGCTCCAAACCGAGTTGTAATAATCTGCTGCGAGGAAGACCGATTTCAGGAAGCCCCCAATAAGGTGAATGGATTTTCAAACCTTCTAATCGTGTTACATAGAGGCCATAACTTGCCATGTCAGTCGGTTCAAAAGGGGTATTCAAACCCATTTTAGTCAAAGTATGGCATGCACCTTCTGAATAAATTGGGAAAATACGTGAATGGAAGTGCATCCATTGTGAAATTCTAACAGCATTCACACCCTCAATAGTTTGTAAATGTTCAAGAATTGAGACTTCAGGATAATTTACCGCCCGAATACACATTTCTATCTCATTAGCAATTTCTTCTGGCCATTCAATTATTTCACAATTAGACCATTTGTCAGCGATTTCAATATTTTGTAATATTGAATCTTCTTCAATTGAAAAAAGTGCATTTGAATACTTGGAATCGTCAACAGACTCTGATACCAATTGTGCCAATTCAACATAGAATCGTTCACACATTGGAGTATCGATACCGTATAGGCTTACAGGAATCATTTGACTCACGTAATTTCCTGCTCATGCAGTTGCGCCACCAATTCCGGATGCAATTTGACGTTCCGACATCTTCTTTTCAGCAACCCATTCGAGTTTGAATAATTGTTTGAGGTCTTCCTCATCCTTTTCGGTTGGAAGAACAGATGAAAGGTAGGCATTCCATTCTTCATCAGTTCCTGCAAATTCCTCTCCCGTTGTT
>JABIGP010000075.1 GCA_018650105.1 Methanobacteriota archaeon | reverse complement strand
TGGCTCTTTCCTCAAGCAGTTGCTCCAAAGCCATACGACTCTTCATCACTGCAGGAGTGAAGTCGCGAGTACCGCGTGGTCTTTGCACCATATTACTAATCCAGCCGCCAACCATTCATCACCTCTTCGCTTTCAAATAGCAGCAAAGATGGATTTCTTTAATCAATCTCAATCATCATCTGATTCACAACGAGGTAAATCTTCCTCGGATTCATCTGCACAATCTGGGCAAACAACTGAAATGTTTCCGCCACAATATGTGAACGGGTATTCTTGACTTTTACATTCATTACAAAAATTTGTTAAGTGATCCCAGCAGACCACATCCCCACAAAATTCACAATTTCTTCTCTTATATCTTGGTGTGTCACAATCAACGATTGCACAGTCTGCATCTCCTATTGAGCCCATAACAAGATTGATGGGATTACTCAATAAAAAACTATCTCACCGCCAATATACAGCCCATTCGCTGTCTGCAACCACTTCTTGTTTTGAATTCCAAACCTCTAATTCGTCAGGGGTTTGTTGGCTTTCTGGAATAATTTCTTCTGTTGGAATTTCCTCTTCAACTTGAATTATAATTTGGGACAATTCTGGGGCTTGTGGTAATTGTGGATGTGGTATTTCTTCCATTGAATCTGACTGTGATAATTCACTTAATTTTTCGACTAACTTCCAATCCGGTGGTGCATTTGGAGACTCGATTAAGATGTCATCTATTTCTTCAACAATCACTTCACCATCTTGACGAACCTCAACTGGGGACTGTGTGTGCAGAACATCAGAATCATCTTCCTCTTGAAGGTCAGATTCATCGATTGAAGTTGGCCGGTTTTCAGAATTGGAATTTGTTTCTTCGAATGAAACTTTTTCTTGCCTTGGAGGTTTGTTAGAGTTAGTTGTGTCTATTGCTTCCATTCCCAATGAAGCCCAAGCATTACTGACTACACCTTGCTCTGGAGCTTGTGCCATAGCCTTTTTCTCAGCCATCATTCTTTGAGAGATTGCTTCTTCTTCGGCTTCGGCTTTTTCACGGGACATTTGTTCTTCTACAGCCCGCCACATTTTTCTTTCATGCCTCATCTTTGCTTTTCCTTCTTGATGTTCAATCATCTTTTCAGTTGGCCTATCGTATCTCTTCCAGAAGGCATATGATATCGCCAGAAATAAAATAGAGATAATTAATCCTGTTACAAGAGTTTGAACTAAATCTTCCAAATAGAACCACCTCTCACCTTCTTGGTTATGAAAATTCATTATGCCTCAGGAACTGTTTCTCCAACTACTACTATCATTGGATCTTCACCACCAGGTAGCATTGAGATATCACAATCTGCACCTTCTGGCACATTTCTGTACAATGGCCTGCTGACTAATAATTTGTTCAATCCGATGAACAATCCACCAACTACACCCCAGAACATCAAAATGATACCTAGACCATGTGGATTAGCAGGATTCCAAACATCGTCTGTATTTGCAATCATATCACCGAAATAAGATGCCATTAAAATGATGAAAAGAACTGGGAAGGCAATATAAATCAAGATATCCCAAATTCTGTTTACATGCATATCATTGTCTCCAGTATTGATGAAATCATTTCTAAATGCAGGCACACCGGTGGTTAGGTATCCTTTGAAACCTGGGTCTGCTAATCCTTGTTCAACATCAGCCTGCCACTTTTTGTAACCATATTGCCAAATAGTGTATGCAATAAATAATCCAGAGAACATTAGTCCATAGCCCCAAATGTGGTCTTGAACTTCTAAGAATTCAGGGAATGCTACTCCAGCAGAATCTAGTCTAATCCACATCACTGCTGAAGGTATTCCAAAGAAGAAGATTGCAGCACCGGTAATGAATACCGACGTTTTTCTGTCATATCCATGGTCAACGAAATTTCTCACACATAACTCAACAGTAGAAATCATTGAGGTCATAGCCGCAAAAGAAAGGGCGAGGAAGAAACCTGCCATCATGAAAAGAGGGCCAATATTACCGCCAGGTGCTTGTGCAAACACTTCTGGTAATGCTAGGAAGGTTATCGCTGATGAGCCTCCTGTTACAGTTGCTAATGGGTCATCGCTAACTGCAAAGATTGCAGATAATACTGCTAATCCTGCAATAATGGATATGCTATTATTTGCAAGACCCATTGTGAAAGCATTGAGGACAGTGTCTTCATCCTTGCTCATGTAAACTGCATATGTGATACACATGCCCATTCCAGCTGAACAGGACCAAGCCGATTGGGATAATCCATTAATCCAAACTTCGGGTTCAAACAACATGTCAAAATCAACAGTAAACATGAACAGAGCCCCATCGAGGCTACCATCGGAAAGATCCATCCAAAGAGATAGGAACAATGTCAAGAATAACAATGCGAACAAAGAAACCATCAGATAGATGTTGACTTTTTCAATCGCTTTAGCACCTTTTAGAATTGCTGCCAATGTCAATACAATAACTAAGAATTGGAAAAATATTACTTGTCCTGAAGACTGTAGGAAAGCATTCCAAACTTCAGTTGTATCAACGCCTTCTCCATTGAGAGCACCTGTGATTCCAAGTTGGAAATATTTGATTGTCCATCCCGAAACAACAGCGTAATAGAAACCAATTGCAGTTGAAATCCATGCAGTCCACAGACCCATCCATGCAAATTTCTTACCTGCAAATATTCTGAAAGTTCCAATAGTTCCAGTACGGCTACGCTTACCCATAGCATATTCTGCAATTACCAATGGAATTGACCAAGCGAATAAAAAGAATAGCCAAGGAATAAGGAATGTTCCTCCACCATTAGCTCCAACCATTCGCGGAAATCTCCAGATATTTCCAGTACCTATTGCAGCACCGATACTAGCGAAAATAAGACCCATACGGCCACTAAATTGGTCTGAACCGCCTTCCTCAGACATGTTTAGCCCTCCGTTTTCATTTCTTCTTCTAGAACTGCATCTGCTAAATCAATTAATTCTTCATCATCAGAGAGCATCATTCTTAGACATACTGCCAATCCTCCCCAGACAAAACTAGCGACGAAAACAAACAAAAAGAGCGAACCAATTACACTTCCATATGCTTCTCGGTATGAGAGGTCAAGAGTGTAATACGAACCTTGTTCTGGATATTCATACAAATCTCCACCAGAAAGTGTTCCCAGCATTACTTTGTAATGTAACTGTCCTGTGGTAGTTTCTGAAATACCCAATGATGCTCTCAGAATGGTTCCATTCTTTGATTCACCAATAACACAATTTTCGCTTTCAATGAGTTCAAAGGAAGCCATAGTCCATCCAGTTGTTGACCATTCACGAGGACCGTAATCGCTCTGCATACGACTTGGCTTTACAGTTCTCCACATAATATGTGAATCAGATGCATCTAAAGAATATGGGAAATTCTTGTCAATACACATATCGATTGGAATATTTCCTTCATCTGGGATATTTACTTGATCTGGAGTTTGTAATGATTGGTTTGTGACATCAGACATTGCCAAGTCAGCACGTTCTCTTGGGTTATCCGCAACTTCTGCCATGTAAAATGCAACACCAAGATTGCGTACAGCAATATGGTCTACATCGTCTTCATGCTGGTGGAATGCAGTTCCAATTTCCATAGTGTAACAATAAGAGCCATGAACTCCATAATGCCAATCACAGAAATCTCCAGATGTTGGATATAAGTCAGAAGATTGCATATTTGTATACTGAGTCATTTCTGCCATTTGATCACCATGATAGATTAATTGTTGGTGGTCAGGTGATTCACAACCAGTACAATGGCCCCATGGGTATAGTACTAATTCAGAATAAGAGTGGAAGGTCAATGTTGCCTTGAACTCGGATGAGAAGTCGCCATTGTCATCATTCATTTCTGTTAAATCTTGAATGAACTTTGTTTCTGGTTCAGAGTTTCCACCCCACCAATCTTCATCGGTTAGACCATCTGCATCGTCATCCTTTCCATCAACGTGGTCTTCATTTATCTGTCCATCGCCATCGTTATCCTTATCATCAACGGGGCCGTTGTAAACATCATTATTGGTGCCATCCAGTTCACCTTCAGAGGGTGAACATGTGCCCGGAATTAGAGGACCTGTTGCACCTAAAGGCGCTCCCCATTCAAATTGATAATTCCGGTTTAGGTCAACACCATCACAGTCTTCATCGACCTCTTCAAACAAGTCTGGCAATGGAGTCACACCTGTGAATGTGTTATCTCTTAGATTCTTTCTCCAGCCACCTGAAGGACAAGTTTCCCAAGCAGGGGAAGGACAGAAAACTTCTCTGTCGTAAATATTTCCATCAACATTGAGCATCGGTATCAAATATATTTCTCTACGATCAACCAAATCTGTAATCCATTGTTCGGAATAATCTTCATCAACACCTAAATCACCAGCACCGCAAGGCGTTCCATCGCCATTGGAATCTTGGTAACTTGCATCTAGAGAAAGACAGTCTCCATCATCATCTAAGATACCATCACCATCTGCATCGCCCCATGGGTCCTCGTCAACTTGGCCATCTCCATCGTTATCATATCCAATATTTCCATATGAAAATGCAATTACTTCCATTACCATGATTGGAGTTTGATAAGACATCCATTCTCTTGCGTGATGATTTCCAACAATCATCACATCGTGGCGGTCTGGGTAATTTCCATTATCTCCGACAAAGGGATTGTAATCTCCGCCTTTGACATTGCCCGTTATTTTCAGCCAAGGAGAGGAATGATCGTAATACCATCCTTCATATGCATCAGCTCCAACAACTTCGCCTCTAGCATTAGTACCGCCCATAAGCCCTTCATGGAATTCAAAAATATCGGAATTTTGTTCGGCCAAGCGCAACATTCGTTGTTTCATTGTCTCGTAAGTGTGGTATTCCTTGAACTGTAAAATACGCTCACCTTCGTCTGCCCAAGGGAATATCATGTTGGCATAATCATAGGACCAAATGTCTTCTGGTGCCATACCTGAAGGCTCTTCTTGCGCTACCGAAGCATTAGCGATTGGCGCCAATAACGAGAGTAACAACGGGAGTGCAATTAAGAATCCAAAAGAAGGACGAGTGCTGATTGCTACTACTTTTGATGACATGCTAACGCCTTCGCGACTTCGCTACCCCTCTTGAATGCGTCGCGCATTTGAGATGTCCCCTTTAGGGGACAAATTAATTGGTTGAGGGATATTACTTAACTCATGCATCATGTCGCATTGGTTATGCTCGACTATGCCCCGCCAACTGATTCAACTATTTGGTTGAATGAATATTTAGGCTTTAACAACCTAACAGTAGCGATTCTGACATTATTTATTCTAACCGCATTCATTGTAAGAAAATTCACAATGTGGTTTATTCCAATATTACTTCGTAAAATCATTACTTCCGATACAATAGAAGAAAACGCTGTTCGGGACTCTGATAAGGCACTTGGAACTGCGGTAGGAGTTGGTTTTGCACACTTATTGTTCAGTGATTTTAACACCTCAATGGTTCAAGGAAATTCTAATATTATTATGCCGAATGTATTCTCATCATTAGTACCATCATTATTGCAATTAGTAGTTTCAATTGCCATAATAATTTGGGCTTTGAGACTTGTTGAATTGGTCAAAGCAATAGTCATGGTTATCGATGATGATGATGAATTAGATGGGACTGAAAAAACGCTTATTTCAGCTATCCAAAGTGCCCTACGCTTTGTAATCATCTTCCTAGGCTCAGTATTTATTGCAGATTCATTCGGATTTGATTTGACATCACTCATTGCTGGTCTTGGAATCTCTGGTATTGCTCTGGCCCTTGCTGCCAAGGATACTATCTCTAATTTCTTCGGCGCAGTCACCGTTCTACTCGATCGCCCATTCAAGGTAGGTGATTGGATTGTCGTTGGTTCCTCTGAAGGCGAAGTTATAGAAATCACATTACGAACTACGCTAATTCGTACTTCTCTTGATACTGTGATTTCTATGCCCAATGCTAATTTAGTAAATAAGCCGGTAGAAAATTATGGTAAGCGACGATGGAGACGCTGGCAAACTCAACTACACTTGGATATCAATTCAGACCCAGAAGCAGTTGAAAAGTTCTGTGATGCAGTCTTGGGAATTATTTCTGAAAACCAATTCACTACCAAAGTGGATGCATCTTTCTGTAGAGTAAATGCAATTTCAGCTCAATCCTTAGATATCGCCATCAACCTATACTGGGACATTTCAAGTGGAATTCAAGAGCGTGAACAAAGAGAACTACTGATTCTTTCAATAATGTCACAAGCGAAGGCAAACGAATTAGAGTTCTATGATGGACGAATTAGACAACAACGCTGAATTCATCAGTATGGTTTAGGGTCTTTAGACCAATAAATCCGATTCATAATGATTGCAAATATTGCTCCACCAACAAGCAATGTTAACCCATTTTGTCCAGCCATTGTTTGCATTTTCCATGCATAAAAACCGACTGCAATAGCCGAATAACCAACCCACTCACCTGCTTTCCACATTCTTATTGTTCCAAGATGTGCTTGCAAACGTGAAACATCTCCTAGCCATGCTTTACAATTGCTCTCTAATTGATTATCACCAAATGCCTTAGCATGTGCTAAATTGAGTAATACTGCGCGATATCTCCAGAGCCAGGGCCCGCCAAGAACGGTTGACATCTCTTTTTTCCCTGTCCATTCTGTTGGTACAATATCTGACCATGTATCCAATGATTGCTTTCTCTGAAATTCATCAACTTTTATTTGATTAGCAAATTCTCTTTCCATTGACATTAGATTTGCAACGGCTGGGAGCCGTTGTTCTCCAACCAATAAATGCTCAACCAATCTTCTTGGTTGTGCTATTAGCAATAATCTTCCATCAACTTTCACAATGCTAGTGAATCTAAAATTTGTTGTTGGTAAGCCCACTGTATTCTTGCTGTGTGGGCCACGCCACAATGTATTGGTCTTGAGTTCGCCTTCTATTGATTTCAAAGTATCATTCCACAACCTTTCACTATTTGGTGTTGCAAATTGAGATAGACTTGAATGTATTTTTGCCATTGAATAAATAATCAATTGCATGTTGTCAATGATTTCATCATCTCCCACTATTTCGTATTGTGGATAAATGGCTATCCTATCGCTCTTCTCGTTTGACCAACATGCGACTGGCATCAAAATATCACACTCTTGTAACGCTTCATTCCATTCATTATGCCGTACTATCCTTGATACGTCTTGACCAATGGCAAATGGGATGATTCTGACAATCCACTGTTCAACTTGACTAGAAATATTGAGAATAATTCCATTTTCATCCTCAATGATATTGTCAACCGAGATTACTTGTTGTGGCCAATCACCCCAAATTGAACCCTCTTCTGGTACCTGTTTCCACCATTGTAATTCTGTCGCGGAATGGTAGTCCCACATTGTTGTTTTACCAAATGATGTTCGGCAGATAAGTGATTCCTGGGACTCTGAAAAAGAAGATTGGGAAATACCACTCGGCCACCAGGCAGGCTCTCCCATAGTATGTGCTGTAGTTTCCCTAATACAAAGTTTTCAATTTGTAAAAATTTCTAATATTACTATTTTTGCTAACATAGAAGCAATTTTTCTGCTTCAATAATTGTCAACGCCGAAGGGGTGAACTCATACCCTTTCACCTCTACGATGAAGCAAGGGGACTACGATGGGTATATCGGAACGAATGGGGGATGTGTTAGGCCAAGCGGTCGAAGCAAAACTCATGAGGGAGGTTTTGACAAGTCCAATATTAGTTCAACACCTTGCGATTATCATGGATGGTAACCGTCGTTTTGCTTGGAAATCTAATCTTGCTACGAGCATTGGCCATAAGATCGGTAAAGAAAAATTAGAGCGAGTTTTGGATTGGATTTTAGAATTAGAAATCCCATGGCTTACAGTATATGCATTATCTACGGAGAACCTTACTAGGCCGGAACAAGAACTTGAGACATTGTTCAATCTGTATATCGAAGGTTTGAGAGATATTGCTGATGACTCTCGAATACATGATAATAAGGTCAAGGTGCAAATTATTGGAAGAAGAGAATTACTACCCGATTCTGTCAATGAAGCGATAGATTATGCTGAAAATAAAACTAAGGATTATGATAACTTTGTTTTTACAATTTGTCTTGCTTATGGTAGCCGTGAAGAAATGATTAGAGCTGTTCAATCGATTGCTGCTGACCATGCAGACGGAAAAATCAAACTTGAAGATATTGACGAAAAAGCAGTATCAAAAAGACTCTACACTGCCGAAATGCCAGACCCTGACCTAGTGATACGCACTAGTGGTGAAGAGCGAATTTCCAATTTTTTATTGTGGCAAATGGCATATTCTGAATTATATTTTACAGATGTATTCTGGCCGAGTTTTCAGAAGAAAGATTTGCTAAAAGCAATTCGTACATTCCAAGAACGCAGAAGAAGATATGGAAGTTGATATCTTGACGACATGTGATGAATGTAATGGTTGGCTCAACCCAGCATTAGCGGCCGATGCTGCGGTACGAAGAGACGATTCTATCCTTTTGATAAAGAGAAAATTTCCTCCAATGCAAGGTGCTTGGGCGCTTCCAGGTGGATTTGTGGAAAGGGGTGAGAACCCAATTGATGCTGCAGTTCGTGAATTGCTTGAAGAAACAGGTATGCATGGTGAAAATCCAAAGTTAGTTTCGGTCATGGGTGATGCGGATAGGGACCCCCGCAAGCATATTGTCAGTATTGTCTATGAAATTGAAGTTAGTAAAGAACAGCAGCCAATAGCAGGTGATGATGCTGCTGATGCAAAGTTTTGGCCAATTGATAGTATTCTTGGTGGTGAATTACAAATGGCTGGAGACCACCAACAAATAGTCAAAAATTGGCTCAACCTCTAAGTTCAATATTCAGTATTTCAGCCAATTGTTGTTTGGTATTTGGCCATTGTTCTGGCTCTAATGCATCGGTCAAATGAATCCCACAAAGAAACTGGGTTAATTTTTCTTCAAACACCTCTCCGTTACAATTTTGATCATGGGAAAATAGTGGATAGCCGTCTTGTTCAAGTCTGGTTAAGAAACCGCGTTGTGCTTTTGAAATTAACAAGGTTGGAGTTCCAAGAAGACACGCCTCGCTGGCTAAAGTTACCGAGTTGGTTATCACACAATCATGTGCTGCCAATTGTTGTGTTAATTGCCATGCATCACCATCATATTTTGATTCATCTGCAAAAGTTGGAATTAACCCATCCCACACTTTTTCGGGAATCTGAATTACCTCTGAATCATCATGAATCCCATCACCTTGCAAACGTCTAACAAGTACTCTAGGAGGATTTGAAACCTGAATTGGACGTTGGCTTGGACGTAAATGTACATGCCCATGTAACCCATCTAGTCGATGCACTGTTATTCCGCTTGAGGACGATGATTTAGCAAGGAACCCACCATCTATTTCTTGATTCCAATGAGTTGGCAATATGACATCAGTACACTGTTTTAGTGCCAATTTATGAGCGATATGATTGACCTCGGTATCGCTAATATAGATTAATTTCTTGATGGACTTTATTGTGCCAAGACGAACAATATTCTTAACCGCTA
>JABIGP010000148.1 GCA_018650105.1 Methanobacteriota archaeon | reverse complement strand
AGGTTATGGACTGATTACTGCAATGTCAATTCCATTCCTATTAGGTGCATTTTTCTTGATGCTACTACTGATGTTTGGATTTTAATCCAAACTAATCAAACAATAGATGCTGAAACTATTTGTCCAGCCATCTCTCTCTTTTCGAGAGCCTTTATCGCAAGACCAACTTTACTTGTGTGAATACTAATCAATGTTTTTTGTTGCTCAAAGGAAACATCACCAATTTCTAATTCCTTACAATTTAATGCTTTGATGAACCAATTTGATACAGTTCTTGAAGAACCTGCAGCACTCTGTGGAATATCCAAAGATAATGTTACGAATCCAAACACATTTGCAGTCTCACCGTAATCATCTTGCTTTTTGACAGGATCTCTATCCATGCCCTCTGGAAGTTCAGGTGCTTCAGATTCAATGATATTAAGTCCATACGTAGCGATGATTTTGTTCAGTTGAGCGGAATCATCTCTTGAAACAAGGCTCCATGCTTCTCCCTTTCTTCCAATTCTGCCAGTTCTACCAATTCTATGGATAAATGAATCTGTATCATTAGGAATATCATAGTTGATAACCATTGTAATTCCATCAACATCTAATCCACGTGCTGCAACATCTGTTGCGATGATTGTATTAAACTGACCATCTTTGAATTTTCCTAGAACCTTCTCCCTTTGGTTTTGGTTCAAGTCACCATGCAATCCAGCAACATCAAATCCATGCTTGGAAAGGCGTTGAACTGCCAAATCTACCATTCTTTTTGTATTGCAAAAAATAATTGTTTGACCTTCATCACCTGTTTGAGCAAGAAGACGTCCTGTAACCCACAACTTATTTGCACGGCCAATGTGAACCATATACATCTCAATTGGAGGAATGTCCAATTCCTCAACGTTTGTTAGAACAAACTCTGGTTCATTCATGAACTCATTGGCAGCATCAATAATTTCCTGTGGGAATGTCGCTGAAAATAGTAGAGTTTGTTGACGTGAGGTCATTTTCTCAACTACCCACATAATATCGGGGAAGAATCCCATATCTAGCATCCTATCTGCTTCATCAAGACAAAATGTGGTCGCATTTTCTAATTCAATATGACCTCTTTCGGTCATATCCATTACTCTTCCAGGTGTTCCGACGATTATGTCCACACCGTCTTGGAGAGTTTTGGCCTGCTTTTCTAAGTCTGTTCCACCATATACTGTAAGGATTGTAAGTCCACAATCACCTTGTAAACTATTAATTTCCTCTGCTACTTGATTGGCTAACTCTCTCGTAGGAGTTAAGACTAGAGCTTGAAGTTTGCCAGTTGCCTCACATTTGTTGATGATCGGTATTCCAAATGCTGCTGTTTTTCCTGAACCAGTTCTTGCTTGGCCGATAACATCACGACCGCTAAGTGCTAAAGGAATTGTATCTTTTTGAACTGGTGTTGAAAATTCCCATCCGAGGTCATCAATACCTTTGATGACACCTTCGGGTAAATCCCAATCTGTGAAGCGGGTGTTTGTGAACATTCTATTATCTCCGTTTAATTTGGGTTGGACCCTCTATACGGAGTGAGAGTCCTCAGCACTAAATCAGTAATTATCCGCTTCTGCGATTTCCTTTTGTAAATCGCCCATCCAATATTTTAGAGCGTTTTCTCTATTCATTGGGCGGCGTGTTTGGCGGACATGCTCGAGAATGTATTGTCTAAATTTCAATGACTTGTTGCGGTTAATTCCCTTAGGGGTCATACCGTCCCATAGCCTGTCAAATTGCTCTTCTTTGTCGTTGAACGGAGAATCACTCATGATAACACACCTCTTTAGCGTTCGGGCCACTAACCCCCCCCTCTTAACGGTGTCGGATTTTATTGTTACCAAAAAGGAAGCACTGTAAGCAAAATTGGCCTAATGATTATTAAAATTCAGAACCATCTTCGGAATCAAAATCTGGTGCAAAATCATCATCATATCCATAGACTTCATCTTGTGAAAAGGAACGATATGCATTTTTCCTCTCGGCTTCCTTTTTCTTGATGCGTTCATTCATTTCAATCATTTTCTGAACTCTTTCAGCATCGGTTAACAAATGGTCCGGCTTCTCACTAATTTCCTCCGTAATTTTCTTTTCGGATGGAAGCGGTTCTAATCCAATTTGTTTGCCTTGAGATTCTGCAATTTCACGATCTATTTGAGGCACCGGTAGTGCTGCTGCAAGGTAACTATTCTTTTGTGCCTCCGTACCCTCAATCTCTGCATCGAATACCATTTCTTTTAGGCTCTTTATCAGTTGACTATTCTTTTCAGTACGGAGCAATTCTTCAGCGGTTACACGCAATACATCTTCGCTCAATAGTCGCGGTAGTAAATTGATACAAGCAATACGAACTTGTAAGTCCTTACTTCGGGTTCCTGAAAGAACGATGTCTTGAGCCCTGCCGTTATCCTTGTCTAAGTTTTGAATTGCTTTTATCGCAGAAATACGGACTGCTGGATCTATGTCTACCATTGCTCTCTCGGCAAATAAAGTGGCAACTCTTGGCTCATGATTTGCCAATGTT
>JABIGP010000059.1 GCA_018650105.1 Methanobacteriota archaeon | reverse complement strand
CGTAATTTAATTGTTAGAGTTGCTAATGGTGATGATGTAGATAGAGTTACGAAAACAGTCGTTGCACTTGAACATTCATATGGCGACAATCCGAAATTTTCATGGGTTAGAGGAGATAGTTGTTCAACGATTAATGATGTAGGAGGAATAGTCCAATTTGATACTGCAAATTGTACATCTATGGTAGATTCAAGTGGTATTCTAACAATCCGAATGCCAATGAAAGTCAACTGGACATGGGATGATGAAAACAATGCTCAAGCCTATGTTACAGTTGAAGATGATTTAGGAGTCGCAGTTAATTATTGGGAAACAGAATCACTAGATCTAAATGTTGAAAATGATATCCAACTTGATGGGTTAAGAGTTTGGGAGGAAACGGGAAGAGAATTGTATGTCCTTGACTGGGTGCGCGGAGGATTCAATCTCTCATTCAGTGGACAAATACATTTTGAAGGCTCACAGTTAAGCCCTGAGGCTGGTAATTTCAAGTTGAGGTTACTTGGACAAAATGTAACACATGATGGAGTTCCAATAGATGAAGCGATTCTATTAGCTGAGGAATCAAACCCCGCATTTGGCGAATATAATATTACAATCCAATCACCAATGGAATCATCTCCAGGTGGAATGGTATTCTATATGCAAGCAGTTGAATTAGAAAATGGTTCCACATTCGTTAATCCTGATTACAATAGTATGAGATTGGTACTAGATGGCAATTCTCCATTATTGCTTTCAACGACTCCAGTTGATGGAGTTGAACGTCATGCTTCTCCTTCAGGAAGCGGTCAATCAGTTGAAGTATTGATTCAAGATTCAGTAGACCCACCGACTCAAATAACCTTGAATTATTGGATTGGATGCAGAGCGAGTGAAGCAATTGGCTGTACTGATTACAATTTTGATGGATTGCCAAATGCTGATGAATATGAACTAAAGACATTATCTTCGCCAGAAACTAGAACTGGTGGACTGAATATTTTCCAAGGTTCAATAGATGATTCAATGTTGCAACATGGTCAATATGTTTCTTTCTTCGTAACAGGAAAAGATGCTCAAAATAATGCTGTTGCTATGGGTGGTGGACCTGTTTGTCCGGTATCCACTAATCCTTGTGGATTTGCACCAGGTGAAGATAATCCTGATTGGTCAGCAGATTTGTCAACCTATCGAATCAGAGAGGAATTTGAGCCGGAGTTAGATTTGAGTAATTCAACAATTATCGGCCATGACGATGAAGATCCATTACATCCAGGAATTGCCTATACTGCTCAAATCGTTTTGAGTGATAGAAATGGGTGGAGAGATATTCAAACAGTAACATTGGCATTAGGAGGAGATTTCTCTGATGATGATAATTCAATTTTCATCACACTACACGATGATGGAACTGGTAACCCAATGGCATTGATGGAATCCGGTTCGGATAATCTTGCAGTCTCAAATCTATACTCATCAGTTGAACTCAATGAAGATAATGAATCAATTATTATTCTCAAGGCTAGATTCCAATTGACTTGGACTTTCCCAGAAGAATTTGATACAGACGGGACATCAAGATTTATCCCTAAGATATTAGTTACGGATTTACCATGTAATGAGGGTGAAACAACTCCTTGTTTTGAAACAAACGAGGGTCTTGGAAATGATTGGTGGAGTTTAGATAATGATTTCCGCTTTGATACAATGGAAGGTCACATACGTGCAATTGAATTAAGAGATAGCACTAATCACTACAATACAGCACTTGATGAGACACTTATCGGTGCAGGTCAAGCGTTGAGAGTTAGTGGACGTGTATTGTTTTCAGAAGACGAAATGCCAGCACCAGCAGGGGCATTTGATGTTGTCTTTGGAGATTATGACCATGAATGGAGAACATCGACAAGAACGGACGGTGAATTTAGTCTAGACCTGCTGATTCCAGCAGTCCGTTCGGGACATTTAGACCTTAGATTGAAGTTGGATGATTTGCCTGGTCTTGCATTTGATGAGACTAGTTTTACTCCACGTGTTAGACTTGCAGTTGATAGCAATAGGCCTACAATTTCATCAATTTCATTGGATGATGTTACATCTGGTGGAGAACTTTCTATCGGAGATTGTGGAAACTTACAAGTTCTATTAGAAACGATTGATGATAATGGTTTTGATTTGGATGAGCCAGCAGTACTCCATTACAGAGTGAGAGCGGGCGAGGCTGAAATTTCCCGAGGCAGTTTGCCTCTACCAGATACTACTCCTTTCGGAGAACAATTCTTCTGGACCGGATACCTAGACTTAACCGATTCCGGCGCAACTATGTTATTGCCTTCTTATGTTGTTGATGTGTGGATTTCAGGTTCTGATGAATCTGGAAATCCGTTTGATAACTATCTAAATTCTCTAGAGCATCCATTTGCATCATGGCAACTTGCATTATTAGGACCAAGTTTTGATTTGAATTCACAAAATAATACGTTAATTTGGGACGAACCTAGTCCGATTACTGGCCAACAAGTGAACATGGTCGTCAATGCCAAAAATGATGGTGGCAAAGGTGATGTTGCTTTCGTTCTACAACGATTGATTGTTGGCGGAAACTGGGCAGAAGTTAGCAAGGTGTCACTAGAGGCAGCTGCAGGTGCTGAGGTTCAAGCCTCATTATCGGCAATAGCAGATGTTGCTGCAGGTGAGCAAATCGAATACCGAGTAGTCGTTTTAGTTGATGGAGTTGAAATGGATCGTAAAACTGTAGACCCACTTATCATAAAGCATCAAACTTCTCGCGATGGAGATGCCCTTAAGGAACAAGCCAGTGAAGGACAATTCACAATTGTCTTATTTGTAATTGCAATGTTATCAATTGCATTTGGAGTTTACACGATGGTAATGAGTAGAAGAATATTGAAGGGAGAAGAATTTGATGAAAGCGACCAAACCGCTGAGGTACTAGCCGATATTGATACAAAGAAACTTCCCGCCATCGATATGAATTTGCCGCCGCCACCAGGCTTGGTTATGCCTCCGCCTCAAGGACTAGTTTTGCCTCCACCAAATGCTACAATGGCAGCACCTGCACCACCTATGGCAGAACCTAAGACTGAAGAAAATACAAAAGATGTAGTTGAAGAATCTAGGGGCGAACCTCCAATTCCTCCAAGCGGGCTACCAGACGGTTGGTCACAAGACCAATGGGACCATTTTGGTTGGCAATATCTTGATGCTCTAAATTGAATTGAAACTCATTCGTACCGGATGTATTGATATGGCTGAAGAAGAAATAGAACATGCCCTTCAGGGAATGGTAACTCTTCAAGAACGAATGGTACACTTAATTCAGCAATTAAGCATGCCATTGGTGGAAGTGAGCATGGTGAT
>JABIGP010000060.1 GCA_018650105.1 Methanobacteriota archaeon | reverse complement strand
ACCTGCTCCACTTCTTATTCAAATGGTTGAAGAAAGTAAGTTAGGTCGTAAAACTGGCTAAAGATTCTACTAATATTGATCAATTGTTTTAGTCAGCGGGGTAGCCTCGGTACTGCAAGTTGCTCTTTTTTTTATCAATAATAATGTATATTTAGTGAGACTACTTAGAACATATATGCAACGAATGACTTCCTTTATTTTAGTCGCCCTAATGTTATCAACAACATTTGCTGGTTGCTTAGGTAATTCAGAGATTGAAGAACCTATCGGAACTGAAAAAACCGAAGAACGTAATATTGTATTTGCTGCCTGTTCAGGGGGTATCAAAAATAATAGTGATTGTAATGTTGTTGTGCCAGAGGGTGGTTTTGGAGATGGTCCAATGCAGCCGACGGAATTATTCCCCTCCTACGATGAAGGTCACGAACCTCATAATTCACGAGAAAATAACACCTTTGCCAGCACCATGCCTTCCCATGAGGGAGTTTTATCCGAATTTAGTTCGGGTACAGGGGGAAGAAGTCTATGCACATCAGAGGACCTCATTGGACTTACTAATGCTGATTTACAAACATATCTTATCGGAGAAACTGATGCTTGTCTGTATTATTTTTGGACATTTAACTCTAATATTGCATTGGCTCTAACTGATTCAAATGTCCAGTGGATTGCGAATAGTATTGAGGCGATGGCTAGCACATATGCGGGAGATAATACCCAAGGTATGCATCAAATGTTGTTTTTCATACGAATTGCTTACTATTATGATTTTTATGGAAACATTGGTGATTTAGATCAAGCAACATTTGATGCAGCATACAATGCTGTTGACGCGTTGAAAGATTCTGGACACATAATGGACGCTGGAGATGAAGCAAGGAAAAATCTGAGACAAATGATTATTCTAGCAGATACTGCGAATTTCGCAGATATACTAATACCCACTTTTATAATCATCCTAAATACGTTGACAGATGATAATTCCCTTGATATTTATTGGACTTCATCAACAGTATACTCTACACTATTCAGTATCAAAAGAAGTACTGACAAACCCGCCTTTAACGCTCATGGGGAATTATTAGAATTATTGGAACGGATGGGTGAATTGAGCATTGATGCCGATGGAACTCTAATCCTCGGAGATGAAGAGTGGGTGGTAAATTGGGCCATTTGGGCATTTGCTAGACTTGCATTTACCAATGCTCCTGTATTATATGACGTCGGTTGTGAATATGTCATCAATGCAGAAAACCATCATTATTCGGCAACTGAATATACCATGCCATTCTTATGGGCTGTGAATACTCACGATATCTATTATAATTATTATTCCAATGATTGTGTTAATCCTGTTCAAGAATTTACAATGGATGAACTAATTCCTGAACTTGAATCCCAATTATTTCCAAACACATTCACATTTGATGATGGAAAAATCATTGTCAAAACATCTCTAACATATGAGGATATTATTCCATTATATTATGCTGTGAAAGAGGTGGGGGCGCAATTCTTCCGAATTAGCGAATCATCACTACCAGTTGACGAAGATCCGAACCACAACATCACCATGATAATCTACGGTTCAAGAGCAGAATATAAACAATATCAGCCAATAATCTACGGTTTGAGTTCAAACAACGGTGGCATATACATTGAACAGTGGGGGAAGTTTTTCACTTATCAGAGGACACCATCTGAAAGCATATACACACTTGAAGAACTTGTTCGTCACGAATACGTACACTATCTTGTGGGGCGTCATCTCGTCTTTGATATGTGGGGTGTGAATGAATTTTACGATGATAACAGGTTGACGTGGTTCAACGAAGGATTAGCTGAATTTTTAGCAGGGAGTACCGAACGAGATGGTATTGCACCTCGTTTGAGCGTAATGAATAGAATCGATAATGATGGGACAAATAGATTATCATCAAACCAAGTTTTCGAATCATCCTACAATTCTGGTTTCAAATTTTATCGTTACAGTAGTGCATTGTTTGATTATATGTACTATGAGCATAATCAAATACTCAGATCTCTATTTGAATGTGTAAATCTGAATGATATAGATTGTTTTGATGTCATTGTAGAGGAATTATCAGTAGACAATTCCTTTGAGGTCGGGTATCAGGCCCACATCGATGAAATGTTACTATCGTTAAACACCTATACCGCACCTTCAGCAGAATTTTTGGCTGATGGAGATCTGGATTTCATAGATTCGACTTTTGTCGAAAATGAGATACGTCAAATTTCACGTTATGGCTACGATGTAGAATGTGATTTTGCTGTTAAGAATAGTCTTCAACGGTACAGATGTAGTGGGACACTGCATGAGAATGAAACTGAATATTCAACATCTGAACTAAGTTGGTCAAATTTTGATAGACAGCTGGACGAAATGATGAATCAACTTATTGGAAATCCAGACTTGTCAAATCTTGATGATGCCGTATGCTGGTTCGATCGTATCCTTATTGAGCCAACAGTTCGTTCAACATTCAATCATTCAACCTCCTATCATTGCGAAATACCATTGCCTCAAGACAGCACAATAAATGCAGACAGTATTCTTTTCCAACTAGACGAAGACATTAATCGAACACGTGCAAATGGCTCTATTCTGTGTTTAGAACTCGCAATTGATTTTCATTACAGTTGCAAGATTCATGTCGAATCAGCGTGGTTTGAAAGCAGTATAGGCAATAGTGTACGCATTAACAGTTTGAACATGTATGCTCGTGAAATCGCCAATCATATTCATGCTACAAACCCATCAACATATGCCCGTACTGTTTGTAGAATTAGTGATGATTACCAATATCATGATGTTGAACCTGACTATACATATGCATCTTCAACTTTGGTTTGTCAATTGATAATTGGTCATCTGTGAACACAAAAACATTCGGTTGTATTGGCATTCCCCTTGGCAATCAATAATACAAAGAGTCGCCTTCAATACTTACCACTTATGCTGAAGGCGCCGTATGTAGTAACTGGAGCAAGTCGGGGCTTAGGTCGTGCGATTGCCAGAAATTTGGCCGAATGTGGGCATCCGATTATTGCAATATCAAGAGATGCGGTTTCACTCGGACTTGCAGGTGCTGAATTTGCAGATATTCAAGCCGACTCGATTACGATTACTTGTGATTTAGCCGATAGAGCCGACATCGCTGCTGCTGCTGAACAAATAAAGGCAAAAACTGGATGGATTGCCGGCATTATTCATAATGCAGGAATTATTTCTCCAATCAAATCTATCGCAGAAGTAGATAGGGCTAATTGGGCGAGAAATATTCAAATTAATTTGGTAGGAGTTCAAGACCTAACTAACCGATTAATGCCTGTACTTGGTGGGGAAAAACAAACAAGAATAACAACAATATCTTCGGGTGCTTCTCTAAGAGCAATTTCTGGCTGGTCTGCATATTGTGTGGCTAAAGCAGGTCTTGATATGTGGGCAAAATGCATGGCGGAAGAAGGTGCTGAGAATAATATTAGTGCAATCAGCATCGCTCCGGGAATTGTTGATACCGATATGCAGAAAACCATTCGCTCATCAAATGAAGATGATTTTCCAGATTACGAAACCTTTGTTGAATTGCATAAAGATGGACAATTGGTAAATCCAAAACTAGTCGCTGGGCAGTTAGGTCCACTAATTACCGGACACTCAATGGAGCAATCAGGTATGCGTTTTGATGTACGTGAACTGTAATTTTCGTAGTATTATTAGTGAAGGGTAATAAGCGAGTAGCAAAACAGGAGATTAGAGGGAGTTCTATGCCAGGCACCGACAGAGTTGAAATTCGCACACTAAAAGTTGGACGCTTTTGCGTTGTTGACGATGAAGCATACAAAATTTTGAGTATCTCAACATCAAAACCAGGAAAGCACGGTTCTGCTAAGGCACGCCTTGAATTAGCTAATCTTTTTTCTGCAAAGAAAATTTCCCACGTTGGAACTGTAACAGATAAGATTCATGTTCCTATGATTGAAAAGGGAACTGCAGTTATTACTCACATCGAAGGTGAAGAAGTACACGCAATGAATTTGCGTGACCACTCAATGATGATTTTACCAATGGAAGAAGAATTGAACATTGAAGCTGGTAAGGAAATCATGTGGATGGAAGCACTTGATAGATTCAAGATCATCCGAGACCATTGATATTCTTCAAAGGAATACTTGCTTTCTATGCATTGTAATTTGCGGTCCTAGTTGATTTTTTCTAATCTCTTCTAAGAATAGTTTTCCACTATTACTCCTAGCGTAAGTAATTTCACTTTCACCGATATAATAATTCCAATGTGTTTGGAATATTTGTGCCCTCTCCTTGGTATTTGCAAAAAGCGATGGGATTGTGTGATACATCTGAATACTTCTCTCTTGGCGTCGCAAAAATTTGGCAATTACCTCAGGCATCAATTTTGATAACCATGTATCTCTCATGTGCATTGCAGGCCTACTGATAACATAACGCGGTTTGTCTAAAGGACCCAATATTTCCTCAAGTGCCTTGGTAAATTTTTCAGTCTCTACTTCATTTGCATGCTCTAAATGGAAACGTAACCACCCACCGCCACGCCCTCCTCCAGATGGCCTAGTGTCACGATTAATTTCTCTCAAATCTCTTAATGTATCCACGATTGCCTTTGAAATTTCTAGGACCAATGATTCATCAGTCCATTGTTTTTTATTTATTCCAAATTTGAATCCACCACTTAATCCTCCACCCATTTTTAATTCAACAGCAGAACTTGATTTAGCATTGAAGGGTTGTCCAATACCCCATAATTGGCGGCACTTTTGGCGATTGACCGCTCGGTTTAACATGTCCTCATTGAATAATTCCATTCCTTCATTTATTCCTTCAGGGCGAACATCATTGAATGCTGCATGGACGTGTCCAACTCCTTTCTCAATGGTTCCATCATCACAAACCCCATACAATTGCTTGTGCTTTTCTTTGAATCTCTCATAATCATCGAAACCTTTGGTAAATTCTTCAGCAAGGCAAACGACATCCCAATTATTTGCAACTTTCTCTTTCCAAAGTGAATCTAATCTTATTGAGCGCCCTCGTAATTGGTTGATACTCATACTTGTTGTAACCGTTGTTAAGTCCACTAGAACATTAATTCTCGAAGCATCCCAACCTTCACCCAGCAATCCTCTTGTTCCAACCAAACATTTGGTGATTCCTTGTTGGAAAAATTCAGTGATCATCAATGAATAATATCTTGGAATCCAATTCTTCCCCTTACCATGAATCTCATGATATTGTCCATGATAGTGGTCTTCAAATATTATTTCCAAATCTCTTTCTTCCACCCATTTTCTAGCGTTTGAGATGAACTTTTCAAACAGGTCATCATCTACCAATACAGTACTTCCAGTCATCAATATCGGGTCTAAAGTATCAGTTTTTTCATTATTTACCAAACTTCGGAAGACTGCAATTGCCCCTCCAGCCTCTTCATCTAATACTCCTTCAACCAATGCAGTTGCAGAAGTTTTCTCAAAATCGGTGACAATGACTGCTCTTATTCCATCACCCAATGTTTCAATTTCACAATCAATAATATTGTTCAATGCTTCAATTTTCGATGCAGAATATGCCATTACTCTTCCTACAGGGGATGCGCAAGGGCGTGAACCTGTTTCAGTAATTTGAATACCTAATAGTCTCAATCGTGAAACAATTGATTCGGCTAAAGCGTGATCTTCAGGATTTTCAGAGCGTCTTAATCCATGCCGAACATATCTATCCAATATTGTTCGTAACATGCTAATTCTTGTCCACGATTGGTTTCTTGAATCAATTGCAATAGCAGGAACACCTGGTGGTAATTCAATATTATTAATTTGTAAAAATCGCCTTGCATTATTGGCAAATTTCTCGTATGTAGAGTGGAATTTATTCCAATCTAACGCCTTTCCCCCAGGCGCAGTTCTCTCATCAAGAGCTTGCCATACCCAGCGGTCAAGAGGTTTGACTCGATTCAATCCTCCATTGTCAAATCTCAATTCCTCAAGAAGTTCATTGAATTCACCATCTACGCCTGAAATATATGTTAATTCCTTCATTGCAGGTCTAACAAAGTAACAAAGGTCTTGATATGGGGCAAGGTTTGAATCTCTTACTAATGCAGGTACAGGAACTTCATAATCCACAGGTCCAAAGAATTCCTCATAGCGTCTTGCATCTGCTTCCTTGAATGAATCTACATCTGGTGGTGTTGCAGTTAATCCCAAAACAATTGGGTCATCAAATAATTCTCTAATCTCACTGAGGATTCTTCCCCAATGATGCATCAAGTGATGACACTCATCTAGAATAATCAATCCAACACCAACTTCTTTCAATCTTTCAATATTCTCCATTGAGTTCTTATGCAGAGTTGAAATTGCTCCTTCTTCACTTGCAATATAGTTTCTAGCAGTCTTTCTATAGGTTGATAGTCGAGTGGAATAGAATTCGGGATTTCGCACCTGTAAATCTTTTTGCCATGCTTCAGCACTTTCAAAATCATCAGCTTCACCTGCATCGATTAATTTTTGAGCCCAAATATCTAGAGCCTCCGCATCAATATTTTCTCCACCTTTGCTTGGCATTGTTATTGATTGGTAGGTTAGAGATGTTAGCAATCCTGGATTTTTTGGATCTGTACTGATATATTCATCCTTGCCATTTAGGTCAAAAAGAGAAGTTCTAGCAGCCCATTGCGCTTGTATTGCAGAGTTTGGTGAGAGAACCAGTGCTGGTTTTTTGACCAAATCTGCCCAGACATACAAACCTAATACCGTTTTTCCAGAGCCAGGTGGTGCAACGATATGCAGCCGCTTACTACCCTGCTCTAATTGTGGAATAATAATCGAAGAAGCAGCAATCTGTGATGGCCTTAATTTCCCTGAAAACTTTATTCCATCAAAGTTGGGCAACTGATTCATAATTATCATTCCAGTTGACTTGTGTCTGCCCAATATTGGCTACACTGATTAATCATTTTATTGTTGAGGCTCGCCAATAGTGAATATCACAATTAAGGGTTATTTATGTCGTTGGCCGGCAGTTAATTGATAAGCGTTCTCAATAATTTGGCTATATGGCGGATATGGCAACAGGCGAATCAAAAGCAAATAGTTCAACTGGGACGAGTGCAAAAGAATTGATAGATGCGATGAGCGATGAAGATAAAACAGCGCTAAAAGGCTGGTATTGGTATGATTGGGCCAACCAAGCATATGCATTGACAGTAATGACCGTTGTAGTCCCTGCATTAATGGCCAATTTATTCAATCAAGCGACTGGTGGTGGCAGTTCATGGTTTGGACTCAATGTAACTGGTGACTCATTTTATGCAATTATTCTAGCAGTTTCAATGGGTCTGGTAGCGCTTTCAGCACCAGCATTAGGTGTGATAGCAGATAGAGTT
>JABIGP010000220.1 GCA_018650105.1 Methanobacteriota archaeon | reverse complement strand
TTAGCACCTGCACTCAAGCCATTCATTAGCGATGTTACCGGTTTACAAACCAATGGTAGTATGTCTTTACCGGACCACTTTAGAGGATTTATGAATGGAACATCAATACTAACACAAGATGCGATTTCACCATTTGGAACTCCGATTCCTGCAGCCACTAATTGGAGTGATTGTGGGGAATTAGAATGTCTATTATTTGATGATACAAATCTAACTCAAGACCACATTGATTTAGCCTCTGCAAGAATGGCTGAAGTTAGCCAAAATTATTTTTTGCGATGGTTGTCATTAGATAGAGGATTTATTGCCGATTCAACATCAAATATCACAGGTCCAATCGGTGGCCAATTATCCGAAGAGGGGGAATGGGAATCACATTATTACGGCAAAGGAAGATGGTCTGCAAGTTCGACTTGGTTATTGGTTCAATTTGATAGAGGCATTCTTGAAGAGATGGGGTGGGAATTAACATGGAAAGATTCCCACCAAGAAAAGGATATCAAATTCTCAGATGATGGAATTATTATTGGCGGATACCGAATAGCAAATGGTGACCTCGTACTCAATCCTCCTCAATATGATTCCAAGACTTGTAAAGAGATGATGCAAGATGGTGCCGGCTGTTCTACTGAATGGTCTTACATGGATTTGGAAGGGCAATTGAGAAGCCATGATAGAACCACTATTACTCTATTAGTAGGTCAAGGAGTAAATGTTGAAGTTAACCGAGAATTGCAAGAAAGTGGTGGCTTAATCCTATTGATGGGTTTGGTGATTACTGGATTATTATTCTTCAGTTTGAGAAGATGGTCTGATGTATTGATCGTCTTATTTTCATTAGGTGCTGCTCTGCTGTGGATGCAAGGTTTAATTGGACATTTCGCTGCATTTACACAGATGTTTGGTTGGACCATAATTGCGCGTTCACAATTTTCAAATCTGCTACCGATATTGGTTCTTGCTCTGGGCATAGATGATTCATTACATGCCTTACATCGTTACAAAGAGGAGAGAAATGCTGGCAAATCTTCTGAGGCAGCAGCGACGATAACTCTGTCGAGAGTAGGTCGAGCAATCATGCTAACTTCATTGACGACAATGGCTGCTTTTGCAGCTAATTTGTTCAGCGATATTGCTGCCTTACGTTCATTCGGAATTGAAGCAGCACTGGGTATTTTTGCAGCATTCCTGTTGACTGGAATTTGGGCTCCATTGATTCGCCATAGTCTTGATGAATGGCTAGAAAAGCGTGGCATTGATACAAACACAGTAAATTCGCACAAAAACAAGTCCATTGAGAAGGTTTTGAAATCGGTCGCATCAAAAAGCGGTGTTCGGAAAAATGCAGTTGTTATCGCCTTTTTAGCCCTCTTGGTAACAATTCCTGCTGCTATTGGAATGGCTAATTTAGAAGGGGATTTCGCAGTTGAAGATTTCCTAGATGAGGATTCTGACTTTGCCCATGGTGTCAATGAAATCACCGTTCGGTTTGCCGATGAAGGTGAGCCTGCCGTATTGTTAATTGAAGGTGATGTGGCAGACCCGTCAGTTTTCGCAGCAATTGATGAATTCAGAAATGTAATGAATACTCATGCCGATGATGTTCCCGATAAAATTACAAGGCAACCGGATGGTAATATTGACATTCTTGCTCTTGATGAAATGCTATATTTTGCTCAAGCGAGTATGCGCTATAATTCAACTCCATTTGAACAAGCAGGTTGGCTACTTGGAGAAGATGGTCATGGAATGAATTGTAATTCAACTGAAGGCAATAATATCGCTGATTTTGATGACAGGGATTGTCTTATTTTCTTCTATGGTTATTCCTACCTATTTGGAGTACCAGGAGCTGGCCCTATTCCTTCAATTCCGGCATCTATCGTACGCCTCTATATCTCTCCTACTGTTGAACTTGACACAACTCAACCTTGGCTTGACATCAATGGACAGCCTGCACAATATCAACGAATGCTAATTCGCTTTGGCATCACATCTCCTGAAGATTTCCCAAGTATGGAAGGTGGAATGGAAGAGTTATGGCGAGACCTTAGTGTCTTCACCAATTTATCTTCTGGAACATATCAAAGTGCAGGTGAAAAGGTCGAAGATAAACCATTGACTTGGGTAATGCCCTCTGAGAGACCAATTACAAGATACATCGCTTCAACTGCGATGCAAAATGAGATGCAATCATCTCTATTACTCGGCTCATTATTCGTATTTACAACTCTAACAATCGGCTTTAAATCACCAAAACAAGCAACTGTAACATTAGTTCCAATTCTACTCGTAGTCGTTTGGCTTTATGGGATAATGTATGCTGCTGGAGCATCCCTAAACATCGTAACTGTGACGATTGCGACGATTTCATTAGGTGTTGGAATTGATTATTGTATTCATGTTACAGAAAGATATCGAGAAGGGAGAGAAAAAGGAGAAAGCCATCATAATGCATTGATTGGAGTTGGTGGTGCTTGTGGATTAGCGCTGGTAGGGAGCGCGGCATCTGACATCGCTGGATTCCTTGTAATCGCATTATCGCCAATGGGATTGTTCAGTAATTTTGGGATTTATTCCGCAGC
>JABIGP010000066.1 GCA_018650105.1 Methanobacteriota archaeon | reverse complement strand
TTTGAAAAATGATTGAATAATTTCTTGCATAATAGACACCTCCCCTCAGTTACCCTCTACGATTAGACGGTATGCAATTGACTTACCAGCCGACGGGGATCGGCGGATAACCTTGATAATGCGGTCGGCAATCCAACCAGCTGGAAGTGGGGTATGGTCTGCATCAGCAGCCAAATCTGCCATGTCTGCCTTTTCTGCGGTTTCTTTAATCGCTTGGACAACAGGGTCTGAAATCAAAACTTTTGGAAGAAGTTCCTTTGCCAGGCGGGGCTTTTCTGTTTCTTCATCCATTTCAACAATATTCCATGGAGCAAGTTCTATGCTCTCTATTTCAAATTGTTCTTCAGCGGAGATATTTGCTGCACCTACCAATTCTTGGTGAGGCACTAATACGTGATTCAGTGCATTGAATCGAGAGGTGATTTCTGGACGATCAAAATCGTCAACAGTCTTTGCTCGAATTGTAATCTTCTTACTCTTCTTTGCTGCACGGCGACGAGAACCTTGCTCTGCAATAACGGACATTACATTGGTGAATTGCTCAGAATCTTTTGAAACACCAAGAGTTGCTGCGATTTCATCGGAAGAAAGACCTTTGATATCGGTCATGTTTCTGTCAGTTGCTAACTTATGGGCAAACTCTTCGGAGACACCCAGTTCCATTAATCGCTTTTTTGTTGCGCTCTTTACCACCATGTCAAGTCCCCGTACCCCGTTTTCCCCTAAGCCTGCCACTCAGTCAGGCGGGCCTGACGGGGTTCGAACCCGCGACCATCGGATTAAAAGTCCGACGCTCTACCTGACTGAGCTACAGGCCCAAAGTAGCAACTTGGGCTTTAGGGCCGTTCGGCCTACTATTAATATAAGTTACGGCAACGGAGAATACGGCCTCGCATCGGCGAAGCTCGCTCCCACAATAGTGGTTGGTCGGGTGAATACCGCCCTCTAAGGCACTGGGTGCGTGATTATCTTATACAGCCACATGCATAAAGGCTTCGTTCTATGACTGCCTCGGACTGTCAATGGCGGACGATAGCCCCTTTGATTTTTCCAGTGCCGAGCGCGAAATTGAGCGCTTGAATCGTCCGTCAAAATCAATTATTTGGCAAGCTCCAAAGGGTGAATCATTCACACTAAACATTCCACCTACAGTTTACCCTCCAAGAGAGGATACCGACCTCCTTGCTAATGCCATTGTCAGACTCGGTGCTGGGCGCGGAAAACGATGCTTTGAAATTGGCTGTGGCAGTGGCGCATTGTCACTTCTAGCCGCTCGACAAGGATGGAAGGTTAGAACTTGTGACATCAATCCATTTGCAGTCATGGCGACTAGACAATCTGCAAAAAAGGCAGATATTGAACTCGATGTTCGCGAGGGGGGGCCAGGGCCGATTGAAGATGGGGAAATCAATCAATGGGCCGGAGCAGAACTTCATGACCTGATAATTTGGAATTTACCTTATTTGGAGTTGCCAACTTCATCCGACGAAGTTCTTGGGCCACTTGAAGAGGCCGCACTTCTCGACACAGATCCTATCGGACTAATATCACGCTTGGCAAAACTACTCTCCTCTGACAAACTGATGACTGCCAATGGAATGGCCCTCATTCTCGTTTCAAATAACCAAAGAGGAAATGATACAAAACAGATTTGCCTGCAAAATGGACTTTCATGCCGTAAAGTTTCCAATAAACAATTTGAAGACGGTGAAGAATTGACAGTCTATGCAATTTGGCATCCCTTTTCTAATTGCACCACCAGCACATTTGATGAAATTGATTCTACAAATAACACGATGCTCGATGAAGGAGGTCCAATCGGAACATTCATTCAAGCCAAAAAACAACTGCAGGGTAGAGGAAGAAGAGGGCGTATTTGGACCAGCGAGTCAAGTTCGTTTGCTGGCTCCTGGATGGTTCACGACGGCAAAGGGAAATTGATTCATTCCGACCTGCAATTAGTGGGCGGACTTGCCGTTATTGATGCGATACGGGCATTATCTTTGCGCGAACAACAAGAAAGGATACGTCTCAAGTGGCCAAACGACATATTATTGGAAGATGATAATGGCGAATGGGGCAAGGTTGCAGGCGTTTTACTTGAGGGGAGAAGTATGGCTTCTGAAATCAGAATGACCTTAGGAATAGGAGTTAATTTATTCTCCGACGAGCCATTGAAAAGAGATGATTTCAAGATCGCAACAATAAATCAAAGTTTGAATCGTGACATAGAGTTTTCAACTTTTTCTGCAGTGATAAATGCCTCCTTATCTTCACTTCTAGAACAGAAAAATGAAATTGCAAATTTTCCCTCAAAAAAACTATTGCAACTGGCAATGAATGAGATAAAAGATACTGTTATTTCTTTGGGCAACCCAATCTATAGAGAAGATGTTTGCGAAGTTGTTTCTTTGCTTGTTAACGGAAACCTACAAGTTCGTAATAAATCTGGAAAAATGTTTGAACTGGATGAGGGAGAAGACTTATTTTGGCCGAATTATAGCGATTATTAACACTCAAGGTTCTAGTTCAGCGTCAATTACTTGATCTGTTAGAGTTTCCATTTCCTTCTCTTCTTTTCTCTTATACAAACCAAATATTAGTAGCAATACTCCTACTGGATATACTAGCTTATCCATCATTAATTGTCTGTCGATAGAAACAACAACTTCAGTAATGGATGAATCATCATCGCCTTCAGTAGAAATCACAAAGGAATAATCTCCACTTTTTTCAACCTCAAACAAATATGACTCCTTAGCATCTTCTAAAAGGAAGATTTCTTCAATCGATTCCCCATTTAATTCAATTAATACTGTTGTTGCATTCGCTGCAGTGAATTGCATTTCTACTTCGTCTCCATCACTTAGAGTGGTATTCATAGCATGTGGATTATCATTACTGATGCTTATTGGGTCAACCCAAGAATGCATGATAAATGCGCCAACTAATATTGAAATAGATACCAAAATGAAAACATCACTCATTTTCATTGCTGGTGCTGTACCTCCGCCCGACATATTGTACGCCACCCACAATGATATGATGAAGATAGTGATTGAAAAGTAGTTGAATCAACGACTTTTTCTCTTAGGTTTAGGCAAATTCAACCTCTGTCTAATCAAACGGATTTTACCACTCATACTAACGCTAAGCATTGAGTATTCAGCATAACCATCAGAATTATCAAGTAAATTTCTGAACTCATTTGAAACCTCGTGTGGAACTTCAATTATTGCGAAACCTTCATCGCCATTCAAATTGCTATTCGGCAGTGTTTCACCTAAGTTAGTATGAGCCAACTTAGCAACTTCACTACCACTATTGAAGAAATCCATCAATCTTAATTTCTTCTCACAAAGCAATTTTTCTTGTAATTTATTCAATGAATCTTGTAAGTCATTTCTAGTTAATTTAGTAGGTGAAACCGCAACTCCAAACCAGCGTCTTTTCCCACGCAGAGCCTTGGACAGTTTCTTTGCCATGTTCTAAGGCAAGATACACTCCTTCAATTAGATTTCATAGGATAATTCATGCCATACACTGAAAATGGAAGACCAACCCCCCTCAAATGTGGCAGATATGATAGAGGCTGACGCCTCAACCGCTGACTCTGAAACAGAAAATAGTGAGGAGATGAATAATATTCTCGATGATCTGTCAAATCAACAGACATCTGTATGGAGCCTCATCAAGACTTTGTTATCACCTCAAACACTTCCACATATTGCATTAATTGTGATATTATCAACAACGTTTTACATTACGGCCAACTTTGATAGTCTGACCACATTTTCTGCATTGTGTTTTACTTCAATCACTCTTGGTTATGCGATTACCGCAGCACTCTCTAACAGTTCATATGTCCAAAGGATAACAAAACTACCTAGTAAAGAGTTGCAGGAGATTGATGAAGAGCAATCGGCAAATGACCAAATTGGCCGAATCAAGAGAATTATTTTCAGTTTTAGAATTTGTATTTTCCCATTAGTTCTATCAGGTCTTGCCATGGGAGGATTATTGACATTATTCTCCGACAACGGCGCATTATCTGCTTTCGAGGATACCATTCCCCTTGCTCTCGCTTCGTTATTCGTGATTTGGAGTATTATCCAAGGACGTTCATTCTCAAATTGGATAGCATCAATTTCCGCTTCTAATTTTAATCAATCAACTGCAAAAAAGGGAAATCCCAAGGCCCAAGCTGTAATTCACGGCCTTGCAATACTAATTATCGCATTCATTGGAGTATGCATATTTCACCTGCTTCAGGGAGATGAAATAGTTCCTAAAAAAATATTGATTCTCAATTTACCATTTCTTTTAACGGCGATTGGATTACATGCAGTGGCTGTTACTTTGTCATGGCAATCAAGAGTTGCCGCTTCTAGAGATGCTGCAATGTCTGCATTTACCTGGAAATGGACATTGATGGCGCAGGCTTTCATCACTTGGCATGCATTAACAATATGGCGACAAATCGCTATGACGCCAAATGGTGCCGAGTTGCTTATCGAAGAAGTTCTATTAATGATATTTACAGTATTTATGGCAATTTGGACCCTCACATCACGAGGAATTAATTCAAAACTACCATTCTTTAATCAAAATAGTGCTCTACCTTGGGGATTAGCTTTTGGATATGCATATGCAGGTTCAGTAGCGATGCTAACTGTAGTTCTTGACGACATTACAAATGTGATGATAGCAGGTCACTTAGTGGTAATAATGACTGTATTATGGATGCAGCGGTCAGTATTGAAAAAACTTGTACAAAATAGAGACCAGGACATTGAGGTTAGACGGATTGCAGAAACTGCAATGAGCAACAAAGCTTTGGTTTCAGATGATAAGACCCCTGAAGAAGAAAGTGAGCCAATTGCGGAAGAAAGCACCGAAGTACAAGAAATTGTAGAAGTTGATGAACTTGTTGAGATTGTAGAAGAAGACTCCCAACAAAAAGAAGAAAATTGGCAGGATGACTCTACAATTGATTGGGACAAAAAGGTTGATACTATCAGCGATAATGTTGAATGGAACGATGATGTTATCGAATTAGATGACTAATTGTCACTCTATACCAGATAGCAATGTCACAACTCTGATGGAATCGTGTAAATCTTCACTCACCCTTGCTCCAAGAATTACCTGTGCATCTACATCTAAGGCAGCAGTAAACATGCTTGCAACTGTTTCAACTTGACCGATTGTCATTCCAAGGCCACCTTCTATTTGGATTAAACATCCTTTGGCTCCACCAACATCTAATTCAGCCAAAGGTGCCATCATTGCAGAATTTAATATTCCCTCTGGATCATCTGCTCGGCCCACTCCAACCAGCATAGTTGCCCCTCCTTTGGTGTCAACAATTGCTCGTAAGTCCATCAAATCTAGATTTATCAAACCCATTCGTAGCAATGTTCGAACTAAGCCATCGACCAAATCTTCAATCCATTCTGCACCCATTTGCCACGCAGTTCCTTTTTCTCTTGCTTGCCTTGCGAGTCTTTCGAGAGATAATTGTACTGTAATATGGGCATTATTCTGTAAACGTTCAAGTCCTTCCGCTGCTATTTTTGAGCGTGTTTCTTGAACTTCAAATGGTAGTGCTGCGACAGAAAGAACTACCGCACCAGACTGCCTTGCTTGTCTAGCAAATTCATGACCCGCACCCGTACCAGAACCACCTCCTAATCCTACCAACAATACAACTAATTCCACATCCTCTAAGATTGTCCGAGCCAGAGGGGATAATCCTCTCATTCTTTGTTCTGCTAGTGGAGGTAATGCTGCACAACCCATTGAATCAAGGGTATGCCCTAATCGTAATACATGAGCCGATTCACATCCGGATAAACTTGAATCATCGGCATCGATTAGAACTACATCTGCACCCTTGCCACACTTTTCATATGCCCTTTTTGCCCATGCACATCCCAATCCGCCAACGCCGGCAATTAGGATTTGTGAGGCTTCCATCATCCTAATGGCGGCGTTGAACCTCAATGAACTTTGGCAGTAACTTGCGCTTTGAGATTTTACTCGACATAACGCAAATAACGTCGCCTTGCATCCCTTGCCCAAGCATTATCAGGTTCCAATTCTAAAACAATATCATAATACTTTATTGCATTCTCAAATTCAGATAAATGACGACCATACAAATGGCCTAAATTAGACAATACAGGAATACATTTGTAATCTTGTTCTAGCATTTTTAGCAATAATTCTTCTGCTGCACCGAGAGAGTTTTTTAACATTAATTCCTCTGCTTCATCGAGTTGTTCTAACTGCTCAGAACTCAAATTGTAAATGTTATCGAAGGTATGACTTGACACTCTCTCACCAATCTGGGGGAGAAGTAAGCAGTGAATCAATCCTTTCCCCTAATAGTTCAAAATCTGCTAAAAAAGGGGCAAAAATTGCTAACTCATAGCAATTTATTTTGTTTGAACTTGCTTTGTCCTGTCGACATATCTAAAACGCCGCACTGCGGGGCATTTATCCATCGCTAATGCAAGCAATGTTTAAGGGGTCTATCCAAGTCGCTAAGAACATCTTGGGTGTGGCTATGCGAGTTGGCTCTTTTTCTGCTAGAACTACACTTCTTCTGGGACTTGTAGCGCTATTGCTCATTCCCAGCCTTGCAACATCATATCACACCGGTATCGGCGGAGAACAAAGCAATGCAGGAGATACCATCGATAATGTGGCAAAACAAGGATGTTTGTGCCACAATGGTGCTGCCGATAATTCAATTCAAGTAATCCTTGACCAAGTTCCATATGCTTGGAATGCTGGTGAAACCTATGAATTCAAATTACAATTGATTGGAGGTCCTGCGGGTGGAACTTACACTGCTGGATTCTCAATGCAGATTAGTGCTGGAGAACTCTCTGGAACCGATTTGCAGAATTGGCAAGAAGATGTGACAACACTCACACATACCGATGCATCTGCAAGCCAAGATGAAAAGTCATGGATTCTATCATGGACTGCTCCTGCTGCTGGAGAAGGTAGTGTCAACTTCTGGATTACTGGTAACTCAGTATCGGGAGATGGTTTGCCTGGTGCTGATGATAAATGGAACCAACTATTATTCGCACTTCCAGAAGGAGATGCAGATAGTATCGCAATGGGAACAAGAACATTGTTTGCTGGCGATGGCAATGTCAGCCCACCTGAACCTGTTTCTCATGGAGTAGACTTACACCACATGGGTGCTGCACTTAGAGCTCATTGGCTTGGACTACTCGGTTTTAGTGCTGTTATCAGCGTAGTTGTTTTCTCGGGAGTATTGCTCAGATATGGTTTCTCGACCTCATACAAGGGCCGCAGTAACTTATTGCGACTTCGCTATAAGATGAAGAGAAGAGGTGATCAATGATGGATGATACAATCTCCACATTATTGCGTGGCGTAGCAGACGGGAGTATTACTGTAGATGATGCCCGAACTGCTCTACAAGATGCATCCCTAACCGAGGAACAAATGCAGAGTGCGATTGACAAAGGAGTATTCAATCCTGCAGAACCAGGTTCAATCATTAGCGCCACATTGGCTCCTTCCGGTGCATCAAATTTGACAATGTTATTCTTTGTTTGGGGATTGTTTTGGGCTTGCTACTGGTCATTTTCCATGCTCTATGGTTTGTTTAACCACTGGGACCAACAACAATTATCATTCCACCTTGCAATGACACTCACCACCATCATCCTGATGGGAATTATCTATCTCAAATACGTCCTACCTGATACAATTATTGTCAAGTATGCAAGAAATAAATTCGTGCCTGAACATCAAAAGGATTGGCAGGAGTACAAATGGTGATTATTATGTCTCGTGAATATGACCTAAAACCTGCTCCTAGTAGCGAAAACTCCTCTGCGAAATCTGTTGGCGATTCATTAATCAATAGACGCCAATTCATCAGTTATGGTTTTAACACTGCCACAGGTGTTTTGGCTGCATCACTTGGAGTTCTAGGATTTGCTGCATTAATTCTGCCACCTGGTGGTGGCGGCGGTGGAGACCTTGCTGCAAAATATTGGGCAAAGGGTCGTGAAGATGAGGCTTGGTATGGTCCAATGCACGAACAGCCAATGAAGAAATCTGATTTCGTTGCTGAAGCCGCAAAAAGTTCAACTGGTACATCTGGTGCATCTGGTGTTTGGAACGGAGTTCCGATTGTAGTTACATATGTGGATCATGCAAAGAATGCAGGTAGCCCAGTAACCAATGGAAAAGCAAGGTTCCAATTTATGGAAGGATATGATGGAACTGGAAAGTATGTCGGACATTTTGATGACTTGGCTGATGCTGACTCGAGATTATTTCCATCGGAAAATTTGGTTATGATATTTGGAAGATGTACACATCTATGCTGTATTCCTGGTTGGCAATTAGTTTCTAACTCCTTTACAGAAGATTCATGGACACCTGGAGGCGGCGACGATGGCGGAACTAAATTATTCTGTATTTGTCATTCATCCCGCTTTGACCCTACTGCTTTGGAAATGAATGCAAATACAAACCGTTCTAATGGTTCCAACTTCAAATACGCAGGTATTAGAAGGTCTGGTGGACCTGCGCCTGTAGGATTACCAATTATTCCAGTAGTAGTAAATAGTGACATTATTGAAGGATTACCAGATTATGTGGATTGGTACACATATTGCGATTGAGGTGAAATGATATGACAACAATGTTTTGGATTCTTTGGTTCTTCATCGCCTTCGTGGTGGTTCTCGTTGCCTTCACTCTACGTAAGGAATCAGAAGATATGCCTCGTAGAGATATTCTTCGCGCTGTTGAGTCAACAGGAAAAATGGGTGTGGCTGAGAGGTCTTTCCTTTGGGTATTCTCTTGGCTTGACACTAGATTTAGATTACAGGATTATTGGAATATGTCAAAAGGTGCCTATTACAATATGCATAGACAAATGCCACTTACTCACGCTGAAAAATATAAATTGAGAATTATCTGGTATTGGTATCCATTATACTGCCTAGGTGGAATCTCTTTCCTTTCTTTCATCATTCTGGTCATCACCGGAACTGTTCTCGGAATTTTCTATGTTCCTGGAGGAGAGGGTGACCCTGCTCCTGCATATGCTAGTATGCAATATATCATGACCGAATTACCATTTGGATATATTCTTCGAGCAGTTCACCATTGGGCAACCCACTTTATGGTTGCAAGTGTATTCTTACACATGTGTAGAGTATACTTTACTGGTGCATACCGAAATCCACGTGAGTTAAACTGGCTTATCGGAGTTGCTCTAATGTTCTTAACAATCTTCTTTGGTTATTCCGGATATTTACTTCCTTGGGATTCATTAGCATATGGAGCGGCTGTGATTGGAATCAACATGGCAAACTCATCACCATTAATTGGTAAGTTTGCCGCAACTGCATTATTCTCCGGTACATCATTAACTCCCGGAACTGTAACTAGAATGTATTTCATTCACGTATTTATTCTACCTGTGATAGTGACTTTGTTGATCATTATTCACTTGTTTATTGTCTGGGTACAAGGCATTGCGGAGCCACATTGATATTGGAGGGTTAATTTATGGGAATTGTAGAAAACCTTGGACGAGTAGCTTCCTCCTATATGGATGAAAAAGAAAACTTGCAAAGTGCTAGCATTAAGAGAAAGCGCACCCCGATGGGTCATGCGTTCTGGCCTCACGAAGTTCTTCGTGATGCAATTATCTTCTCGTTTATGGCCGCCGTACTTCTGTTCTATGCATGGCTTATTCCTCCACCGCTACACAGTGCTGCCGACCCATATGCTCAAGCAGGATTCGTTTTCCCTGATTGGTATGTACTATTCTCATATGGATACCTACGTTGGGGAGAATATCTACCGCAATTCTCCGTCCCTACTGGATTTATTGGTGACATAGTAGGTCAGCCTGTATTCCCTTGGAACGCAGCATGGTGGGGAGCAGCACTTACAGGAATCCCAGTGGGTATTCTTACCCTTCCTCCATTGCTTGGTGGTAGAGAAAAGAGACCTGTTGAGGACCCTTGGTTTGCTAGTGCTGGTGTAGTTTATCTCGCTCACGTGTGGTTTATCTCGGTATTTTCAATCAATATTTTCTTGAAATTATATGGAAATAATCGTTCTGATTATTGTAAATTAGATTCTCATGGTGACCTATTATGTGGTGTGAGAGACCCCTGGATTGCCGATTTATTCAATGCCATACCCTGGATATTAACTGGCATTCTTTTATGGATAGTGATTTATTTCGTCACTAGATCAATCATGGTAAAGGCATGGGGTGCAGGCTTTACTCCTGCACATGGCAAGCAAATCATTGTCGGAGCATTGTTAGTTTCAACCGCAATTTCTGTTTCTACTTGGGATGTATATGACGATGGTTTCTGGGATGCAAAGGGATTACTCACTATCGCTGATTACGAAGAACTTGAAGCGATGAGAACTCAACCTGTTGATGTTCACGTTCATTCTACTAACGAATTTACCGATACAAATGGTTGGTCTGAATCTGAAATCGTTCCAACCACTGCTTGGCTTGATTGGAATCTGTATCAACCCGCGCGATATATTATTACTGATTTTGGAGATGTTAATGGACATCAAGATGCAGCTAATGGAATAAATGCTGCAGCAACCTCTGATTCATTCTCTGGAGATTCTGCATGGGTTGCTACTGGGTCATTCACAGTTACAGAGGATACTACCCTCTTCCCTGATGGACATCACAAGACTGTAGAAACAATCACTACAGATATTGCTTGTGAATACAGAGCTAGTGAAAGAAAAATCAATGATTTGTCAACTGCAGATATGCTAAGTTCGACATTTGTTCTAACCGATTCTTCAGCAAATACCGTTTCTTCATTCACTGATTGTGAAGGAGCAACTATTGAACTCAAAGTAGGAACTTATGATTACGAAATGACAGTTCAAGCGAGTGGATTGCTAGCCCAAAATGCATCTATTATCACAGAAACTTCAATGATGATTTACTCGTTCCAGCCATTATTAGTGTGGGATAGTGATGCACCTGAAAGTCTTGCAGGAACAAGTGTTAATCTTTCTAGTTCAGAAGATATGGTTCTTGGACAAGGGAAATTCTCCGCAATAGAAAATCCATCATTCCATAGAAATCCTAAATCTCTGGATGCAAAATTAACCTATGCAATGTTCATCCCATGTTTGACATTTGGCGCACTTGTATTCGTCATGCTTAGATATATGGCTCGTGGCTATGAGTTTGAGATGAACAAGTGTTACGGTTGTGACCTTTGTGATGATGCCTGTCCAGTTCGATTATTCACTGGCGGAGATAAATTGAACATCATTTACAACTCTTGGAATAATGAAGATGACGGAGTTCCAATGTATTCATGCTTGACTTGTTCTGCTTGTACTAATGCCTGTCCACAACTTGTTGATTATGATTCATATGTTGATATTCGCCGTGGATTAATAGTTGGAGCATCTCAAGCCGAAATCCCTCACACTGTACTTCAAGCGGTTCTTTCTGCTGAGGCCGAAGAAGAAGCAGATGCTGACTTTATCGCAACAGAAGATTACCCAATCAACTCAAAGGTTGGATATTATCCTGGTTGTGTTGACTATCTAGACCAAGAGATGGTTTTCTCCCATGTAAATGAAGGTGAGATGAACTTGGGCGACACAACAACTGCTGCTTTCACATTGTTTGAAGAAATGGGCAATGATGTCTCATACCTCGGAAGAGACTTCCTAAAGTGCTGTGGTCATGACCAAAAGTGGCAGGGACTTGACGAAGTATTTGACAAACTTAAGGCATATAACCAACGCAAGATAGAGGAATCAGGAATAGATACTCTTGTTTCATCATGTGCAGAATGTTTCAGAACTTTTGCCCGCGACTATGAACTTGAAGGTGTTAAGGTAATGCATACTACCGAATATCTAATCGAGCAAGGATTTGACATGAATCTAAGTTCAGAGGAAACAACAGTGACCTATCACGACCCATGTAGAATGGGTCGACAAATGGGGATCTATGACGAGCCTCGTGAATTGATTAACGCTGTTGAAGGTGTTAATTTGGTGGAGATGGAACATAGCGGTGAAGATGCAATGTGTTGTGGTGTTTCCAGTATGATGTCTTGTAATGAAAATGCTCGCTCACTGCGTGTATCACGCATGGAAGAGATTCGTGCTACTGGCGCAGATACAATGATTACATCTTGTCCAAAGTGTGTTTCTCACTTTGAGTGTTTGAAGTTTGAAGGCGATGAAAAGTATGCTGATATTGAAATTCTTGATATCGTATCATTCTTAGCAAAGCAAGTTGAAGAAAAGAAAACACAAGCAGTCTTAGCAAGTACTGATGCACAGAGCCCAATTAAGGTTTGAGCAATATCAACTGCTAATTCAAGCGACCCCTATTGCTAAGAAGTGCTGGTGCTAGCGCTATTCATGAACAGACCTGCATTGTATGTACTTACAATTGGCATTGGTTTGTACATCAGTGCTACGGGCCTGAATGGAATTATTCCGGACAATCTTTCAGAGTGGCCAGTCAACATTTGGTGCTGGTCATTATTCGCATATATCTTCTTGAAAACCAATCGTAAAGAGCGTATTGAAATGCTAACTGTTTTGGCATTTGCAACTCCAATGGAATTATTTTTCAGCGAAGTTTGGCTAATCTATGAATATCAACGTGGACTAATGCCATTATTTGTGCCAGTTGGACATTATTTTCTATTCGACCTAGGTAGAATTATGGCCAATAAAATGAAACCAAATCTAGCAATGATCTCCCTGACTCCATTTATTCCATTAGTTGTTTATGGAGTCTACAGTGGAGGCGACACATCAGCAGTATTCTTGCTAATCCTAGTACTTGCATTCACAAAATGGGGGCCGCAACCTCGATTATATGCAGCGATGGCTTGGGCGGCCTTGGCAATGGAATTATGGGGTACATACCTGGCCAATTGGACTTGGGCAAATGAAGTCCCATGGACCGGATTAACTGCATGGAATCCGCCACTATTAGTCGGTGCTTTCTATTGTATTGGGGATGTGCTTGTCAACCTAAGCGTTGCCAAGTTTGAAAGAGAAGTGGCCAGCGAGGTAGTTGCATGACCACCAGTGACGAGTTGGCTAAGAGGCGTGCGGCTGAGGCTTTGGCCATTCGCACATCCTTAAATCGTCAACGAGGTGAACAACGAGCTAATACAAAAGGTGGAGAAGGTACTGTTGCTTTTGTTAAGGCTGAGAAATGTATCGGCTGTGACCAATGTACAATCGTTTGTGATGATGACGCCATCGAACTATACAAGGTCGATATGGTAAGTCAATTTATCAAAGTAGAGAGTAACCGTAAGGCCAAAATAATTCGTGATGCGTGTACTGGATGCAGGTTATGTGTACTCGCTTGCCCTACTGATGCGATAGTAATGATTGATTTGTGAGTGATAATTATGACTTCAGAGAACAAAGATGATGCTCAAAGATTTGGTGGAGAATTTGGTCCATACCGTAAGGAAGGAACTCCAGGAGTTAGCCTTGGAACTTTCAAGACATTGGTTTGGACTTCCAATATTGGCGGGCTGTTATTATGTGCATTATCTCTTGAAATGTTATTTGTTCGTAAAATGTTCGGCTGGGGATTGTTAACGCTAATCGCAGCAGTAGTCATTGCTTTATTCCCTTCAAATTATGAAATTGTTGGGATGGGCGACGACGTAAATAGTTCTGATGAAGATCTACAAAGTCAGGGTTAAAAAATAGTAATCTCTTCAACCATAGCAGTCATGGTGGCATGGAGCAATATATTGCCACTTAAATTGAAGCAAATCAAGTTTCTTGAGCATAATTCATTGCCTCAGAACCCATCGCTAACATCGATAACTCCGCTACTAATGCATGCCATCCTTTAGCATGCTCACCATAGAGGTGACCAACTTCCGAATAATCTAAGAATTTTGCACTAGGAGAATTTAAATTATCCATATCACCTTTCTTGTCGTTTATTCTATAGAACCAAGATGCTGCTTCACCATCGACCAAATATACAACAGGTTCTACTGGAGCACTTCCTTCATCATTTAGTAGAGTAGGCACTCCTTCTTGAATCAAGAAATTTTCAACATCTGCTCCACCTTTTGAGTACATCAGTTTCTTCATCTTTCGATTAGACAGTTCAAGCAATTCTTTTCCTTCTTTAACAGCCATAATACCAAGACCATAAGTGCCTCTATCATTCTTTACGAAAACAACTGGCTCTCTTTCAATTCCCAGTGATTCATATTTTGCTTTGATTTTTGAAATAAAATCGTCTACTTCTGCTGCCAATTTAATCCTACAAGCCTCTTGTTCAAGACATTTGTCTTCTGAAACAAACCAACTCGTCATCAAATGCCAAGAATCTATTCCCAATAACTCTGCAATTTCATCAATGTATTTTTGCAGACATGCATAATGCTCAGATTTCCTACGTCGGTGCCATCCCATACTTGGAGGTGGAGTAACTTTGTTAGTTGGTAAACCAGGAACAATTCCTTCAGTAAGATCATTATTTAGTAAAATCAAACAAGGCTTTTCACCTTCAACCAGTAATTCCTCCTTTCCATCTTCAATAATTAACTCAACATTTGATAATTGCAATGGACCTGATATACCTGCAAGTGAACCATGTCTGGAAAGTTCAGGTGAACCGATTGTACATCTATAACCTGATAGTTCAAGCAATCTTTGTATTGTTGCAACATTTTCAACATATCCAATATTCCTTGTGTGAGATTCAGGGTAGAGATGAACCCATTTGCATTCAGAATCAATTCGCATTATGTGGTTCTTGAGAAGACTTGAAAGATGTTCCTCATCTTCTTTGGAAACATTGTTAAAACCAGCTGGAAAGTGATTTGCATCTACAACTGCAACTTTCCATCCAGCATCTCTTACATCTACGCTACCATAGATTGGAATTGGAACTTGGCTTCGCTTCTTTGCCATCCACGCTGTTATTTCTTCTCTCTTTTCTTCTAAAATATTTGAATAATCATGCACATATGTCATCATATCACCTCATCCAATAAATCAATTGCAGTTCCTGAGCGCTTATTTCTACCACCATCAAGAATATGCATTGCCTCAAATAATCCCAAACCAATTGCCAATTCCGGTTGGTCCTTGAAAGCACCACTGAACTTAGGATATTTGTTCATTATTTGCTGCGCCCTTCCATCTAGTTGTGCCAACATCTGTTGTAATAACTTAGGTGAAGTTGCTGTTCCAGCAGGCAATTTTGGCCGTCTAACAATCTCCGCTGGTAATTTGGTCAAATCAGCAGCACGTCGTAATGCTGCCTTCTCTTCCATCGAAGGCGGAAGACGCCAATTCATCGGCAATTTATGCGAAGCTTGGCGATGAGATTTTCCAAGGAATGGAACTCTTACCTCAAGTGAATGTGCCATAGAATGTCTATCTACCAATCTCAACTGGAAATTACTCAACTGCCCACCATCCAACTCGAATTGTAGGAAATCATCCAAAGAAGATGTATGTGCAGTGGCAGAATGGTCATTACTATAGTAATAATCTCCAACCGGTAATTGGCCCTCTTCAATAATAGATTTACAAGAATGGTTCATTGAATCTAGGCGTGATTGAATGACTCTTGAGTGATTATTGAGGTCTCGGTAACGCGGGTATCCTGCATGAAGTTCATCTGCTCCTTGTCCGCACAAACCAACTGTAACAGATTGCGACATTTTTTCAAAAAGTGGCTGGAAAAATAAGACTGTCACATCTAAATCCTCACCATGCCAGGCCAAATCAGGTAACATTTTGTCAAATGAATCCTCTTGTAAAATATGCTGATGATGTTCTAATTCTAGTGTTGAAGCAACTAATTCTGCTGCTTGCCAATCAGGGTTTTCTTCACTTTCTGCGACTGTCCAACAAGCAGGAACTGGGTTGCTACTCCTTTCAGCAGCCTCATGAGCGACCGCTGCAACTAAACTAGAATCAAGTCCTCCAGATAATACAATTCCAACAGGAACATCTGACATTAATCTCTCTTCAACACTGACAACAAAAGATTCCAGCAATTTACTAGCCTCTGTATCTGGATTCCAATCACCAGCAGGATCTACTTTTTGCATCTCCACAATTGCTTTACCTGTTAGAGTAGCATTACCACTTTCATCAAGACTCCAGGTCTCAACAGTTCCAGGTCTAACTTGTGCAACGCCCTTTAGGAGAGTGGTTCCGTCAAGCGGATATTCCCAAGCCAATCTTGCTACCAATGCAAGTTCATCAATTTGTGGAATATGCCCTTCATGTGCTCTTAGGGCTTTGGCTTCACTTGCAAATAACAAACTACCATCTACTTCAGTTCTTACAAGTGGCTTAATTCCCATTGGGTCTCTAGCCAAAAGTAACTGCTTGTCTTTGGGATTCCAAATTGCTATCGCATACATCCCATTTAGTTGAGAAATCCATGTTGCGTGTTGTTTTGCTGATAGTATTGTCTGACTTTTTGCTATTGCCCCTTCGTGTAAAGCGAGTATAGTTTCGCTGTCGCCATTGGTATTCCAAGGATATTGAGTGTTGTTTTTTCTAATTTTTTGGTGATTATATATTTCACCATTTGCAATCAGCACATTTCCACTTTGAGATAGAATTGGTTGGTCGCTACCGTCAATATCAACAATTGCTAATCGTGTGTGACCAAGAGAAATATTTTCATCAACCCATACATCATTTCCATCTGGACCTCGATGATGCATTATTGAATTCATGCGCTCAATAATGGCGGAGTCGGGGTTGCCGAGCATACCACCAATACCGCACATAGTAATTGGGCAACGCCCCGACCTTTTCAATGATTGTAATTAATTTGTATCAACAAAGATAAAACGACATCATTTCATTATGCTCAGTTCACCAAAGAGGCCACTTAAACATAGTGATAACTAGGCATAATACCGCAACTCCAAAGAATAGAAGATATACATTTTGTGGCGGGTCATTGGATTCGTTTTCCTCAGACATAATAGTTCACTATTCCAAAGGGGGAAGCAACCACCATTTCAACATATTGAGAGAAATGTATGACTTCTGGCCAATCAAAGCAAGCCAATGAATGGGTCCAGCAGCAGAATTGCGCATAATGGAATTAGTACCATTGTTGCATTATCATCAATCCAACGAAGTCGAGGCCATTCACTAATCATGCATAATGGAGCCATCAGTGGTACGAGCCAAAGAGGAGTCGCAAAGAAATGCCAACATGCCATCCAGATTGCTGCGATGGCTAATGTTGAATAAATCATTACTTGCTTGTCCTCAAATCCTTTTCTTCTTAATTCTCCCATCAAAGGATCACCTAGTGATAATGAAAGTATTAGTGGCCAGATATATTCCTCTGCTGGTGCCATCAATATTACCAATCCAATTCCAATCGCACCCCATCCTAATGCAGATACTTGGTGGGCTTCATATTCTCTTTGACCGAAAATTGTTATTGAGAATTTCAACCTAATTGCTTCGGCAATAATCAGAGCTATTATGATTGCAGATACAAATTGCGGCAAATTCAAACCTACCATATTTGCAAAGTCTTTTCCAAATTCAAAATATATGAAAGGGATGAATGATAACCCCAAGTGTATTCCTCTTCGTAAGACATGGCCATATACACCACCCTTAGATTGTTCAATCGGGTCTGTCATCTCTACTTGTCCACTATATCCTTCCATATTTTCCACCTTTTTTTCAATTATTTAATTTGTTCAGTGCCTCATCTAATTCTATAGAACCGGATGCTAATGATGATAATAATGAATCTAATTGAGGATTCTTCAAGATTCTTTGCTCAAGTCTAGACAATAACCTTTCTCGCCATCTTGCCTTTGATGAACGTCCTGTTGATTGTAAATTAAGCAGAACATCAGATGCCATTAGACACCCATCTCCTGTTAAGGCACTCGTAAGAATAACTGGAGGAGATTGACCAATTCCTAACTCAAATGATTCCTTGATTTCATCTGCATGTTTTCTCGCTCCAGCCATATCGGATTTGTTAACTATTACCGCATCTGCTAATTCTAACAATCCTGCCTTTTCGGCTTGGATTCCATCTCCTCTTGCCGGACCTTCAACAACAACGATCCTATCTGCAATCGCTGCACATCTTACTTCAGATTGCCCAGCACCTACAGTTTCAATTACCACTCTATCCCAGCCGAGTGCTACCAATAATTTTACTATATCAGAAACGATTGCTGGAACGCTACTTGATGATTTACGAGTTGCAATCGAGCGAACATAAACCATATCTTTCAGCATTATGTCATCAACTACGGATAATCTAACCCTATCTCCGAGTAATGCACCTCCTGTTCTAGAAGATGATGGGTCTACCGCAAGCAAAGCGATTTTCTTGCCTTGGCTTGCCCAGTGTGAAATTATTTTATCCACCAAACATGACTTTCCAACGCCAGGTGCACCCGTAATCGCCATAGTTTCCCAATGTGATTCTTGTAATTTGCTAGAATTATCATCGCCAATAATTGAGAGTGCCTCATCAATATTAAGTGTATGATTTTCTAATGCCGAAATTGTTCGTGCTAGTGACCGACGGCAACCGCCTTTTGCAGCCAGCACGGTGTCGGCATTCACTCAATCACCCTGCCAATACCAATCGTTAGACTCTCCTACGCCGACATCGTCTAATTCAATCGCAACTTCAATGAATTTGAGTATTTCTGCGGTAGAAGTTCCTGGCCCAAAAATTGCTTTGATGCCACAAGAGAAGAGTGCTTGTCTATCTGTTGTAGGAATTATGCCCCCTCCAAAAACAATTACATCATTCAAACCAGCATTACGAAGTTCTTCGCACACTTTAGGAAATAAGTGGCTATGTGCACCAGAAAGTGATGAAAGGCCCAAAAATGATGCATCTTCATCGCGTACTGTCTCAACGATTTGACTTGCAGTTCTACGCAAACCAGTGTAGATCACTTCGTGTCCAGCATCCCTCAATGCCCGAGCCACAACCTTGGCTCCGCGGTCATGACCATCAAGACCCGGTTTTGCAACTACAACGCGAATCATTGTACCCATGTCAAAACCGAGTAGGTCTTAGCCTATCAACAAAACCCATCTATCAATTGTGAAAATGGGATTTATAGTGTTAATAATAAACCTGTGATTGGGCCCATTCAATGCATATTATGCTAATATTTGGTAGCAACGCATAAGGAGGGAGTTTTCCTAGAGATATTTGGCGAAGCCTATGTCATCCACCGAGGAAAGACTCAAGGACCTACGAAACCGTAAGGCAAGAAGTGAAGCAGGCGGTGGCCAAGCTCGTGTTGATTCCCAACACAATCGAGGAAAAATGACTGCTCGTGAGAGAATGGAATTACTACTTGACGATGGTTCATTCCAAGAAATGGATGCTCTTGTTGAGCACCGTTGCAGAGACTTTGGAATGGAGAAGAACATTATTCCTGGCGATGGAGTAGTTACTGGTCATGGAACAATAAATGGGCGAGAAGTGTTTGCTTTTGCGCAAGATTTCACTGTTTATGGAGGTTCATTAGGAGAAATGCATGGGCTGAAAATCTGTAAAGTTCTGGATATGGCACTAAAAACCGGTAGACCAGTTATTGGAATGAATGATTCTGGTGGAGCAAGAATACAAGAAGGCGTTGCAAGTCTTGGAAGTTATGCTGAAATTTTCTTCCGCAATGTCAGGTCATCGGGTGTAATTCCACAAATTTCTGTAATTATGGGGCCTTGCGCTGGAGGCGCAGTGTATTCTCCAGCAATTACCGACTTTGTAATTATGGTCGACCAAACAGCTCACATGTTCATCACAGGACCAGAGGTAATCAAGACTGTGACAAATGAAGAAGTAACTTTTGAAGACCTCGGTGGAGCAATGACCCATGGCAGTAAGTCTGGTGTTTCTCACTTTACTGCAAACAGTGATGAGGAAGCAATTCATCTTGCTAGAGAATTAACTGATTTATTCCCACAAAATAATCTGGAAAAGCCACCGATGAGAAAAACATCAGATCCTAAAGACAGAAAATGCGAAAAGTTGGACAATATTATTCCTCAAGAAGCAAACAAGCCATATGATGTAGTCGATGTAATCAATGAAATCCTTGATGATGGGGCTTTCTTAGAAGTTCAGGCTGATTGGGCAAAAAATATCGTGATTGGTTTTGGACACTTAGGAGGAAATACCATCGGAGTTGTTGCGAATCAGCCAAAGTTCCTCGCTGGATGTTTGGACATTGATGCTAGCGATAAAGCCGCAAGATTTGTGAGATTCTGTGACTCATTCAACATTCCAATTCTAACTTTAGAGGACGTCCCTGGATTCTTGCCTGGAACAAGTCAAGAATGGGGTGGGATTATTCGTCATGGTGCAAAATTATTGTACGCATATGCCGAAGCAACTGTACCGTTGTTAACAGTGATAATGAGGAAAGCATACGGTGGCGCATACGATGTAATGTCAAGCAAGCATATTCGTGGCGACTACAATATTGCATGGCCGAATGCAGAACTTGCAGTAATGGGCGCTGATGGTGCGGTCGAAATCATTCATCGCCGCCGCATATCTAACTCCCGTAATTCACAAGAAGAACGAACAAG
>JABIGP010000118.1 GCA_018650105.1 Methanobacteriota archaeon | reverse complement strand
CTATGATTTGCAAAGAGAATCTCATACAGAGTTACTTTGGTGGTTTGAAGGCTGTACTTCATGGCTAGGAGATATGCTATGTGTCCGTTCAGGGGCTTGGTCAGAACAGGATTGGCGTAAAGATTGGATGCGTAAAATGAAGCGAACAACAACAAGGAATGGCATGGAATTTGAATCATTAAGTGAGTCTAGTCATGATGCTTGGATCCACCTATATCGTGGCCATTCATTCTCTAGAGAGAGTCAAATCTCCTACTATAACGAAGGAGAACTGGCAATATTTTGCCTAGATGCTGAATTACAACGCCGCTCAAATGGGAAAAATGGAATATGTGATCTGATGGTTGAACTTTGTAAGAAACATGCTATAGAATATGATTCTGCGGAACAGCTTGGAGTGACATATAATGATATTAGAAAGGCACTTACTTCAATGAATGGAGGTTCAAGGTTAGGAACTATGCTTGATTCATTGATGAAAAATCGTCAATTGCCAGATGTTGATAAAGCACTCAAATATTATTCCCTAAAATTAATCCCTAACGTAAAAAAGGATGTTGAAGAAAAGAATTGCCAGGATGCTTGGCTAGGAATTACTGTCAAAGATTCGATGGGAAAATTGGTAATAACATCTCACCAAACCAGTTCACCTTTGCGAGAATTATTGATGCCTGGTGATGAAATAATTTCAATCAATGGAAGAAGAACTGATTCAAATAGCAAATTAACCAGTTCACTGAAAGGTCAAAAAGGCAAAATGGCCAGTATTGTTTACACTCATGAAGGAATAGTGAAATCACTTGAATCTATGATGGTTGGAAAAGTTCATCACAAAGTGAAATTAGATGGTAAAGGCAACCAAAAGTGGCGCAATTATATCACAAGTCGTCAAGGTTGAGCATCACTCTCTTGTTTCAATTCATCTAGAGAAACAAAGATCGGAGGGAGATGGTCTGCAATGGTGTGACGGCTTGTCTTGGGCGGAAATAATTCCCCTGAAAGGCTCATTTCTATCACTTCATCCTTTGTCAGCTCATCTCTTCCACTTCCAGGCCAAGTCTCAACTGTAATATTTTCGTCAGACAAATAATCAACGCAAACTACTGGTAGACGTTTTAATTCTAATATTGCCGCAATAGCATGTCTATGATGTCCATCTAATATTGAGCCTGTTCTTTTGTCTACGATAAGCGGTTTTGTATATCCTTTCCACCTTTTTGTCATGTCAAGGAGTTTATCTCTATTTCTCTCCTTTATTTCTTCATGTGGTTTGAGCCACTCAAGTGGCACTAACCGTACATCATCCTCGCCCCACATCATGACGCTGCGAAACCGCAACTAGCGATAATGCTTTGGCGCACTTGGTCTTGAATGACATTGGAGGGGATGATGTGAACGAGCAAGCGGATTGGCCAACACCCGGCAATCTAGCCGATGTTAGCGCTCAAAACTGCCCTCCAATGATGAAAAAATGGCTTCAACAGTTGGATGAAGGTTTGCTAGAGATTCTAAACACAATCGCTGAGAATGGCGGTGGTGTTTGGATTGTAGGTGGTGCGCCAAGAGATGTTATGCTCTCCACTGATGTCTCCGACATTGACTTAGCAGTGGACTTAAATCCACAAGAAATGATAAAAATATTTCCAGATGCCATCGAAACTGGAATTGATTTTGGAACATTGACATTACGGAATGGTGATTCAATGTACCAGTGCACAACCCTTCGAACAGAAGCGCAATATGTTGACGGTCGTCGTCCACAAGTGGTCAACTGGGGGACAAGTTTGGCACAAGATTTACAGCGGCGAGATTTTACAATAAATGCGATGGCTATCGACGTATCAAGAATGAAACTACATGACCCACATAATGGAGTATTAGATTTACAACGAGGGTTACTTAGGGCTGTTGGTCATGCATCACTTAGATTGTCTGAAGACGGACTTAGAATTATGAGAGCGTATCGATTCATGGACAGGGGTGCCGCTGGAATTTGGTATCCTGATGAAAACCTCGCAAGCGCATTATCTGAAAAAAGAAGAATGCTTTCAAATGTCGCTTCTGAACGGATTTGGAGTGAATTTAGGAAAATACTCTCTGGAGAAAATGTTTCAGCAATTTTAGAGATGATGCTAAAAGACGAAGTCTTAGCAATGATATTGAAAACAGAATGGAATCTAGCAAGCCCAATATTTGATGCTATTTCTGAATTCTCTGAAGCGAATAGTGATTTTTTGACTGTCTTTTCTATTCTATTAAGTGAAACAGATTCATTGATTATTCCACAATTGCTCAATAAATTGAAACTATCGAAGTTTGAACGGGATTCTATAATCGGCAAACTATCAAGAATGGGCAATATTCCACTCAATGAAATTGGAAAATTACGAATTCATCGCCATGTCCTAGGCGATGAAGCACAAAAGCACCTTCATTTAGAATACCTTATCCGAAAACACTCAATACGCCTTGCAGAAGGATACTCCGATGATTGTAGTCTACAGGAACTTGATGAGATTATCATCAATTCCTCCAGATTGGAACCTCTTTCATTCGGGGATAAATCAATATTAGACGGGAAGAGATTAATGAGATTGACTTCAATAAAGAGTGGTCCAAAGTTAGGCAATTTGAAATCTTGGCTGCACTATATTCAAATTGAAAGAGATATTCAAACTGAGCAAGAAATGATTCAAATACTCTCTACAATAATTTGGCAAAATAGTGATGGAAATGAATGGCCCAAAGTACAATTTCCTTGATAAACGCCAACAAGATAATGAACAAGACCTTTTTTCATTGGAATGTCAATAAGGTGTTTCCATGAGTGGTGAAGGTCGTAAAAATTATTCGGAGTTGCAAAAAATAAAGGCTGATATTGAAAGTGTCTTTTCCTCAAGTAATGGAAGTTTGGAGGCGCTATCTGATTCTCAACTTGGAATCGTTGCTGAACAATATGGTCTTCAGATAAATCATCAAGACCGTCTACAAACTTTGAAAATATTAGAGGCAAATGAATCAATTTCTGCTTGGCGCCTACCGTTTTCTAAAGGCGATGTGGCCGCTGTTGCTGCCGCTGTTACCGCTGGCGGAGCTGTTGGTGTAGCATCTCAAATTGATAATGCAAGAGACGATTTACAGGAGCAAGCAGCGCAAGCAGCAAGAGAAAAAATTGCAAATGCTACTTCTTCGTTTGTTGAAAAGGTTGAACAAAAAGCCTCTGACAACCCAATGGTTGCAATGGTTAGAAAGACTTTTGGTCAGTCACTAGTTCAAGCAGGATATACTATTCCAGAATTAACAAAAATGATAGATGTTGATGCTGATGGAATTATTACTCAAGCGGAAATCATGCTATTAATTGTAAAAATGACTGGAACTCCGCCTCCGCCATGGGTCGTTAATTCAATTTTTGAGATATTAGATGCCAACCAAGATGGCGTAGTTACCATTTCTGAATGGTATGAATTCTTGATAGAGATTGGTTTTGAAAATACAATTGTTCCACCACCTGCGCCTGTTGCAGTCGTAGAAAATACAGAAATTGATGAAATGTATGAAGAAATTGAAACAACGCCAAATATTGATCCTCCAGCACCAATTAATGAAGACATTTCAATTGAACCGGTCGAAGAAGTGGTTGAAGAAGTGGTTGATTTGGCACAAAGTGATAATGATGAAATCATTCGTCAATTATTATCTGCACGATTATCTACGGAGGAAAGGGATATCATCACAGGTGCCACAAATAGTATCTGCAGTATTAAGGTTGAAAGAATTGAAAGAACTTTGATGGTCACAGACCATTATCGTGGAGGGCACTCCGTTCTAGGCATATTAGATGGTGGTTCAAACAAGGTTTTGGTTATGCTACCTAAGAGTGAAAATGATGTTGTGACAAAATTCACCAAAGGAGATGTCATTGAAGCAAATGCGGTAATTATCTCTTGGTCTAGCGGTTTGAAAATAGCAAAAATGGCTGGAACAGATGCAAGAAAGGTATAATCAGAGTAATGCACGTGCAATAACTATTCTTTGTACTTCTTGCGTTCCTTCATAGATTTGAGTTATTTTTGCATCTCTAAAGAACCTTTCAACTGGGAATTCCTTGGTATATCCATATCCTCCAAGGACCTGTATTGCTCTCTCGCTAACCCACATTGCTGTATCACCAGCATACAGTTTTGCCATGCTAGCTTCCTTTGAATGTCTTGGCCCGCCATTTTCATAGTGTTGTTGCTTAGCCCAACTCGCTTTGTATACCAATAGACGAGATGCATCAATTCGAGTGGCCATATCTGATAAATAAGCCATTATCATCTGATGATGTGCTATTGGTTTACCAAATGCTTCTCTTTCGTGAGCATATTTTAATGCGGATTCAAAAGCACCTTGAGAGATCCCTAATGCTTGCGCAGCAATTCCAATTCGGCTGTTATCCAATGCGTTCATTGCAATCGGGAATCCTTTTCCTACTTGCTTGATCACGTTTTCTACAGGAACTTTACAATCCTGTAAAATGAGAGTACAGGTATCTGAACTGCGAATCCCCAACTTGTCTTCCTTCTTACCGACTGAAAAACCTTCAAAACTTGATTCTACAATAAATGCCGTAGTTCCACCATGCTTCTTCACGCCATATTCTGGATGGTCAACATCTTTGGCGAACAAAACAATGATTTTAGCTTGTGTTCCGTTTGTAACCCACATTTTCTCTCCGTTTAAGATGTAATGAGTTCCGTCGTCACTCAACTTTGCTTTACAGGTCATTGCTGCTGCATCTGTTCCAGCACCAGCTTCACTCAATGAATAAGCACCAACTTCTCCCTCAGCCAATCGAGGTAAATATCTCTCCTTTTGTTCATCATTACCATGCAATGCAATCGTTTTACAGCATAATCCTACATGAACGCAATACATTACTGCGAATGAAGGGTCAACTCTAGCCAACTCTTCAATAATAATAGATTCAGAAACATCGTCGATAGGAGATCCGCCATATTCTTCCGGCACCGTAACACCTTGTAGCCCGTATTCAAGAAATTGGAGCCATTCCTCACTAGGTGCAGTCTGATTCTCATCGCGAGCCTCTACTGTAGGCGATAATACGGTCTCTGCAAAGTCGCGAACTAATTCCCTAATCATCTCCTGTTCATCTGTTTGTGTGAAATCCATGACCCTACCCGTCAATGCCAAAAGGCTCGCTTTCTTAATCCGTTTGCACAAAAATAACAATTCAACAAAATCCATGTGTTGATATATTATAATTAATGCGGCGGAATAAGGGAGACCGGCGAGATGGATGACGATATAGTTGAATTTAGTGTTGCACATAATAGAAAATACTCTACTAATCACCTTTGGTATCAAGAAAAGGATGACCGATTAATGATTGGTGTGAGCGAGTATATGGCAGTTGAACATGGTGAAGTATTACGAGTAGTACTACCTCAATCAGGATTGGAAGTTGAAGAATTTGGTGCAGATATGTTCTCTATCTGGACATCAAATGAAAAACTATCATTCCCATCACCCTTCTCGGGACAAGTTGCCGAAGTAAATGGTGAAGTAGAAATTAATCCAGATATTGTAAATGAATCTGCATATGACCAAGGATGGATCATTCTCCTTGACCCTCACGAGATAGATTTAGAGAAGCTATTGGAACCAGACGAATATATTGAGTATATTTCTGAACTTTGAGGCAAAGGTGATACCCTACCAACGGTGGGTTTCTATTATGGAAGAGGCGATGCAGCGACTCCGAAACAGTTTGCAGAATGCACCTGTAATTTGGAAAGGGGATTATCCATACTTCATCCACCCACTTACCGATGGAGTTCCTCGACTTGACCCAGAAGTTCTATCTGCTGTCACAGACTTATGTTTAGAGGCAATAGACTGGCAGGAAGTTGACCTTATTCTTGGAATTGAGGCGATGGGGTTACCTCTTACGGCTCCGCTTAGCATTAATTCTGGAAAACCATTAGTTGTAGTAAGAAAAAGACAATATGGCCTAGAAGGGGAAGTAACTATTGACCAATCAACCGGATATTCAAAAGGTGAAATGTACCTAAATGATATCAAATCAGGTGAAAGAGTTGTTATTATTGATGATGTTCTATCAACTGGCGGGACAATTCGAGCAATTATTGATGGTATTGAAAAAACTGGAGCGCAAATAATGCATGTTATCACCGTCGTTGAAAAGGGACCAGGACTAGAAAAACTTCAGCAAGAGTATCCGAATATCAAAATTGAATCATTAGTACGTCTCGAAATGGATGGAGCAAATATTGTCATTCTTGAGTGATTTTTTCCATTTCTGCAAAGCATGGTTTGATGAAGGGGATTATTGCCCATGCAAATAGGGGACCCTCATGGACTTAGACCGTCACGACTTCGAACTGACTGAGTTAATGGATAGAATTCGTTCTAGTGACCATCGTCTAATCGCCCTTCAACTTCCAGAGGGATTAAAGATTCAAGCACTGGAAATGATGGACCAAATTGAAACTGAGACAAGTGCAAAGGTAGTTCTTGCTGCAGACCCATGTTACGGAGCATGTGACCTTGTACACGATAAAATGAAGATGATGGGTGTTGAATTAGTTGCTCATATGGGTCACAGTCAAATGAATATTGAATCGGGAATGCCGACACAATTCATTGATGTCACATATGACGGTGACCCCGAATTAACACCTGTACTACCTTACTTAGAAAATCACCGAGAAATGGCGCAAAAGCGTCTTTTAGACCAAGAAAATCCTGTTGACCTTGATGAGGAAGATGCGCAGGAGAAGTTTTTGGATGCAGTAGGAAGACTTGCACCTCTTACCGATACAAAGTTAGGATTGGTTGGTTCTATTCAGCATTTACATCTACTACCAGAGTTTCACGAACGATTAGAGAAAGCCGGTTATGATGTGACAATTCCACTTGGTGGTGCTCGCCTTTCATTCCCTGGGCAAGTTCTTGGCTGCAATTATTCAGGCGACCAAGACGATATTGGGCACTATTTATTCTTAGGAAGTGGTGATTTTCATCCGATCGGATTAGTATTGCACACAGGAAAACCACTTGCGATGTTGGACCCATATAGCGGTGATGCACAAGAGATGTCACTCGAAAGGATTGAGAGAATATTAAGGCAAAGATTTGGACTTATCATGGCATGTGACAATGCGCAAAGTTTCGGTATACTAATCGGAGAAAAACCTGGACAGATGCGTCGAACTCTTGCCCTCCGAATGAAGAGAATGCTGGAGAAGCATGGTAAGAAAGGATATTTGTTAGCATTAGAACACATCGGACCGGAACTTATTGATTTCTATCCAGTTGATGCATTTGTCAATACATCATGCCCACGAATTGCAATAGATGATGCAGTGCGCTATAGTAAGCCACTGCTTACTCCGTTTGAACTAGAGGTTTCTCTGGGTGAGAAAAAGTGGGAACTCGGTTATCAATTTGATGAGATTCCTTGATTCGCCATTGTGTTAGAATCAAAAAAAATTACCTTTTTTTGCTTCAATCGCCCCTATGTTCAATAACGGTTGACGAGAGCGTTCCCTTGTTATGAGCAACTATCTTGACCGAATTGGAGCGGGTTTCGTCCTAGCCAATCCAGAAGGATTAGATTTTGATTATATGCCTGATGAATTAGTCGGTAGAGATGAGATTCAAAATCAATTGGCCAGTAAATTTTCTTCATTATCACATCCCGATGGAGCTGGCCGAGCGGTCATCACCGGACCAGTTGGTAGTGGGAAAACTGTCTTAGCGGGGACTTTTTGCAGAGATATACAGCGCCATCTGGCAAATAAGAGACAAATAAAAAGCGTCCATATTAATTGCAGGAACGCATCTACAAGCATGAGAGTCGTTCAAAGAATACTGCACAAATTGGACCCTGGCCACCCAGATAGAGGACTTTCCATGGGAGAGTTACTAATCAGTTTACGTAAATTGATTAGAAGAGATTCATCTCATTTAATCGTTGTATTGGATGAGGTTGATCACATGTTAAGACGTTCTGGTGACGACCTTCTATACCAACTTCTGAGGATAGATGAAGACCAACCAGGAAAAGGAACCATCTCTCTGATAATTATTAGCCAGGAACAAGTTCTAGACCTATTAGAAACAGCCGTTATCTCACGAATGGGAAGTACTAATCATATCAAAATACCACCTTATACAGTCGAAGGCATTGAGAAAATTATCCAGCAGAGAGCGGATTTTTCTCTTGTTGGTGGAACTTATTCTCCAAAGATAATACGATTAATTGCAGAAAAAGCCGCTCCAAGTGGTGATGCTAGAAGAGGTATTGAGTTATTATCTGCGGCTGTTGAACGTTGTGAATATAGACAAGATTCTCATAGTGTAAGAGAAATACTAGTTGAAGATATTCATGAAGCAAATGATAGTGTTGCATTGCAAATCGGAACCAATTTAGAAGTCGTTGATGGCCTATCGGCTAACCATATGTTAGTACTTCTGGCGATGTGTAGGAGATTAAAGACGGAAGAGACAATGTCAATGGGTGATGTTGAATCTCTATACGCAGTTATTTGTGAAGAATACGAACAAAAACAAAAAAGTCACACGACGATTTGGAAATATGTAAAACACCTAGAACAGCAGCAGTTGATTGATTCCAAGGTCGCAACAGTTAGTGATGGTAGAGGAAGGACAACCCATCTTAGTATGCCCCACCACCTGCCAGCAGACCTCTCAAGTCGCCTAGAATTACTACTTCCTAAGCGACTGCTGCGCAAAAAACAACTCTAGGCTTATGCGGTGAGCCTAAATATGGGTCTCTTGTCGGCGAGTTATTCTAGTGGTGTAGATTATGGCTGTTGGACAACAAGGAGAATTCGTCGCTGTGGTAAATGATACAGATCCTGCTAATGGTGGCAGGTCTTACTCATTGAAGATTAGTGGAAACAATCATGCTCAATTATTAGGTAAGAAAATTGGAGATACCGTAGATGGTATTTTCGTTGGAGAGGGTGAACAAACTCTTTCTGGTTTCAAGTTACAAATCACAGGTGGTTCAGACAAGACCGGGACACCTCTTCGTCGTGACCTAGAAGGTGGCTCTCGCCAATCTATTCTAGTTACAGCTTCAACTGGATTCAAGGGACATTCTCTCGTATTCAAGAGCAAGGGTGGAGAAAAGAAGCGTTTCCGCTACAAGTTAGATGGACTACGCAAGCGTAGAAACTTCCGTGGTAACACCATTACCCAAGATACCCGTCAAATCAATTTGAAAGTTACTGAAGCAGGAAATAAGAGCCTTGCTGATATCACTTCTTCTGGAAGCGAAGAAGCATCGGAGTGAACCCCGAGAGGGAAATCGTGAATTGAGGAGTTTGGAAGCATGGCAAGAAAGCTTCCATCTCAACCTGAAATCAACATTGGACTTGTAGGTCACGTTGACCACGGAAAAACTACTCTAACACAGGCTCTATCCGGTGTTTGGACCGATACTCATTCAGAAGAAAGAAAACGTGGTATTTCAATTAAGTTGGGATACGCCGATACTGCATTCTATCAAACCAGTGAAGGACAATACTACTCAACAGGTCGACGCCCTGACGGTGGGAAAGATGTTGATAAGGAATTGAAAAGAGTTGTTTCTTTCGTCGATGCCCCTGGTCACGAGACATTGATGGCAATAATGATCACAGGCGCCTCCATCATGGATGGCGCAATGCTAATGGTTGCTGCAAATGAAACATGTCCGCAACCTCAAACGAGAGAGCACTTGATGGCACTCGAGATTGCAGGAATTAACAATATTGTAATCGTACAAAACAAGATTGATTTGGTCAGCAAGGAACGCGCATTGGAATCTTACAAAGAAGTCAAATCTTTCTTGAAAGGAACAATTGCTGAAAATGCCCCTGTTATTCCCGTTTCGGCACATCATGATGTGAATCTTGACATTTTAATCGATGCAATTGAGCAAACAATCCCAACTCCTGACCGTTCAAAAGATAAGCGCTCTATTATGCATGTAGCACGCTCTTTTGACATCAATAGACCTGGAACACGCCCAAGTAAGCTTAGAGGCGGTGTCATCGGAGGAAGTATTGTTGAAGGTGAATTCAGTGATGGTGACGAAATCATCATCGGACCTGGACGTAAAATTGAGAAGGGAAACAAATCAACATGGGAGCCTATTGAAGCCATCGTAAGCAGTATGCAAGGCGGTGGATTAAATTTGGAAAATATGCACGCTGGAGGATTGTGTGGGATGGCAACTCAACTTGACCCAAGCATCACTACCGCCGATAACTTGAGTGGCCAAGTAGTAGCACGAAAAGGAGATTTGCCCGAAGTTCGTTCAAAACTGGAAATATCTGTTACATTAATGGATAATATGGTTGCTGGAGAGGGAGAAAAGCCGGAGAAAATCCATCCTTTGCGCAATAACGAGATGTTGATGTTGAATGTTGCCACTGCAACTTCAGTAGGAGTTACTAAGAATGCTGAAAAAACTCGTACTGGTCTTGAATTAAGACTTCCAATTTGTGCTGATGTTGGACAAAGAGTTTCATTATCCCGCCGCGTTGGTTCCCGTTGGAGACTTATTGGCTACGGAACAATACAATAACTGTGCTAACAAACGCACATTTCATCAAAGATTGCTTTTCAGCATGAATTGTGCAAAGAGTAATTGTTGATGCTTGCGGTTGGGTTGCAGTAATTGATGCTGCAATAAATATCGATGATGCATTATTGCAATTATTGGGCCCATTCCAACTTCTTTTACTATCTGATGTTGAAAAAGAATTAATTGAAATTAACTCTAAACGGTCAAAGAAAAAATCTCTTTTGCTGCAACTGTTGAAGTCAAAAACGATAATTGTTGAGGCACCTGATGATTCTGGAAATCATCCTGATGATCAAATATTATTACTAGCAAAAAATGAAGGTACACATGTACTAACTGTTGATACCGAATTAAAACGCCGATTATTTGATTTCGGCATTCCGATTATTGAAGTAGCAAAAAACAAGCGTTTGAGATTGATTGATTCTCTATAGAATGGGCCTTAGAGGCTTTCTATAATTTAGCCGATACAAAAATGTCGGCAATAATATTATTAACAAATACGCACTTTATTGTGATGAAAAATGAATCTTGCCGGTAGGAAGTTAATATATGAAGAAAGATGCGTAATGTTCATGCAAGCAGAGAATAGAATTCAGGGGTTGCATGATTTTACTAATACTAAATTATCTCAACAACTAGTTTCTCAATTGATCAAACTCGGTGTTCAAAATTATACTGCAAAATGTTTAGCTTGCCTCCATATTCATGGCCCTTCAACATCAATAATGCTACAAAAAAATTGTCAAATTAGGCAACCTGATGTAAGCGTGGCAATCGCTGAACTAAGACGCTTAAATGTTGTAAAGTTGGATTCTTCAGCCGCTAGTGGGCGAGGAAGACCATCGCACATCTATCAACTAGCGGGAACTCTTAATGAGTGTATAATCCCATTCATTGAAGATGCGCAAAACAATATCACACATATTATTTCAGCAATCAATACTCTTGAACAACTTGCAAAGAAAATGAGCGATTGAATTAGGGTAACGTGAACAAGACATCATCACCATGACCATCTAGAAGCCTAATTTTTACGGCAGCATCAATCCATGCATGGGCGTAGTTAATCGCTCCAAAAGCCCTTACTCTATCTCCGGTATTGAGGAAATGCAATGCATCGGATGAATAATCATCTGCCATTCTCATCATTATTGCCAGTTGTTTTGATTGCTCGCTACCCTCTGGAAAAATTGGTGTTGCTTTTTCTCTTGCCCTTCTAGTAATATCAAGATACTGCAATACTTTTTCCTTTGAAACTTCAATTAGTTCATCACTCATTCCCCACCCTCCTTTTGGCGTTTTAATAGACGACGAACATCTTCTTTACGACCTAGGGCGCCATACAATTCTACTGCAACTGATAATTTACCTTCATCCTCTGCAGTTTGTGCGCGAATGAATAAATCCTTTCTTTCGTCCCAATTTCTTGCCATTGCAGCCTCTGCTGCTGCTTGATATCGTCCTTTGCGTTCTGATTGAGCAAGATGTGGTGCAGACCACTTGCGAATTAATCCTGAACGTGTTGCAGTGACCATTGAATCAGGCGTGAGACCAACTAATAAGTCACCCAAATCCATTGATTCTCCAAGTATTTCAACATCCTCTTCGAGTGTTCTTGAAATGTGATATAGGCGTCCTTCAATACCCAATACCCACCAGCCATCGGCACTGTTTATTCCTTCCAAAGCTTCGATAGAGTCCTGTTCAAGCCTGACCAAATCATCCCATCCAAATGGATGAGGGATTCCTTGCCACAAACTACCGTCGCTTGATTGTAGTATTATTCTGCCATTGCCTAGTTCACTAGACCAACTCCAAGTTCTATCTTCGAGACATCTTTTTTTGTCAGATCCAGTTAATCTGCCACACCAGATTCTACCATCGCTTGCTTGCCACATCAAATGTTCTCTATCTAGCCAGCCGATCAATCTCCGAACCATGCCACTGTCCATACGTCGAATTCCTCGTCCCTCTTGTGAGAATAAATGGAGGTTACCATCTCTCCCTGAAAGTACCCAACCACCGCCAGGTCTCGCTTTTATTCCAGTGAAACCACCAGGACTGCTTCTCCCTTCGTGCAATAGCGAGCCATCTCTGGTTGACATAACATAAAATCCATGTGCGGCCAGCACTCCAAGAATACCCTGGCCACTTTCAATTTCATGTACTTTGAATGGCATATCAACTGACCATCTTTCACTGCCATCATGTTCGTAAAAGGATAGATTCAAACCATTACTAACTACTAATCCACCTTCGCTTGCGGCTATTGTAGCAATGATGCTTGGAACTTGCTTTGACCAAGTGATTTCCCAAGCCATTATGCCTCACCTCCCATCATATTCCAAGCGGTTAATTGGGCTCTTGCTGTTTGAGTTAGTGCAAACATTCGACTTTTTCCAACCTTGCGCACATTAAGGACTCCACCTTTATGCAAACGATTGCTTATTTGAGATAATCTTGCTCTTTTAATATTTAATTCAAGTAATAATTCTTTATCTGAGGGAGAATACTTTCTTTCATTCGCTGTTGCCACAACAACTGCTTCGTGAGGTGACAGGTTTGACAATACATTAGGATTTAATGGATGATCAATACGTTCTCCTGATTTTGGTTGTCTTAAACTCGTGAGGGCGTCAATCAATTTTCTCCGGTCATAGGAACCATCGGGTTTTTGAGGGGCTAATAAAGCGGTTTGGAGTGCATCAAACATAATTTTGAACTGCTTCATTTCAATGTTTGACATCAAATTCGATTCAATAGGTGGAACTGCTATTTCATGAGTTGGCGTTTCTAGAGTATCATTTTCTTCTAATTCCTCTTGAGAATCATATCCAGTGTCAATTATTCCAGTTTCATCATACAGTATCGCTGTTCCATCTCCTTCGTATTCATCTTCTGGTTCGTCGATTAGATTAGATTCTTTGGCAACCCATAATTCTGCGCCATCAGCATCATTAGCAACTTCATAATCATCTGGGTTTTGTAATGAACGAGCTGGAGCGCCCCTCATCCTTCCGACCAGTGAGCCAAACATACCTGCAGATTCAAGGGGCATTTTTTTGCCTGTTTCAATAATTATCTTTTCACCATTATAAACATCAAATGGTGTTTCCTTCAATGGTTCATCATTGTCTTGAGAATCCCCCAAATCCACCAAATCCAAGTCAAATCCAGAAAGTGTTGTGGTTTCACCATGCATTTCTTGCCACTCATTTTGCTCTGAATGCTCTGTTTCTTCTTCATCTTCTTGGAATCTTGATTGCCATGGAGCAGATGCATCCATTATCTCAACTTCATCGTCGGTAGAGGAATCTGTTGATTCGCTTTCGAATGGCTCCATTAATCCACCGAAAATATCGGTTTCCTGATTTTGTGCCATAGAAGCCTCTAATTCGGTTTGTCCATCTCCATCCGCACTTTGTGACTCAGATACCGAATCATCGCCATATTGGGCTTGTTTGGTAGTGAAAATGCCTGTTGTAGATGCTTCTGGCTGTTGCGTAGGCAATATCGCGCTTGTATCAAACCCTTTATTGACATTAGAGTCAGAATTAAGGCTACCTTGTGCGCCTTGATTTTGTGACATCATATTGGAGTCAACAGCGTCCCTCATGACCCTTATTATTGAAGCAGGCAATCCATCAGTCACCGACAAAAGGTGCTCAGCATCCTCATCAGATAGTGAAAAATTGATACTGCAAACAGAACGTATTCTAAGATTTACAAGCTCCTGGACTGCTTTTTTGTCCAGTGAATTCAAGGTACTAACCAAGTCAAACCTCCTTGAAACTGATTCTGGCAAGTGTGCTTTTTGTTTGTGATCCAATACTACAACCATCAAAACCTGTAGTCTCTCAATTACAGGCAATGTGTCTCTCAATGCAACATTTAGAACAGAAGAATCAACCGTTGGAACATCTATTACAACCAATGGCAACTTACCTGTAAACGATTTGCTTGTTTCAACCATTTCTGAAACTATCGCTGTATAATGCGAGGGGATATTTTGCCCAACCAGTTGAGAATACAGTGATTCAAGCAAACTTTTCGCTGGCGCAGATGCATGAATATGGTCTACGTGAAGCGAAACCGGTGCTGCATCAGCCAAACAACGCAATAGTGAAGTTCTTCCAGAACCAACGCTTCCGACCATCAATATTCGCCTAGTAGAACGGAAACCAATGTATTGTGAAAGTTTGTCAAAAATCTCTTTTCGGCCCACTAAGAGGCTTTTTTGGCCCTTTTCCAATGGTGCAGTGGAAAATGGGTTCTGCAATAGTTGAGGAAGTTCAATCTCTTTACCTTCAATCCGCATATCTCGAGCAATTGACAAAGGGTATTTATTGTTTGACCTACTCAACAGCCCCCAGAGACGTGTTAATACATGGTAATCAAAATACCAAAGAGGTTTTTCAATGACCCAAATACTCCAAATAACGCATTGTTAACGCATGAATAACGCGTTAGGTTAAGCGTTAATAGCGTTAATTATTAGCCATTACAAATAATTCTCTAACAATGGAAAAAATCTATTTCAAAGCGATGTCTTGATGTGATTGGGATTAGTGGCTAAGCACAGAGGAAGCGAAGATGTCGGTTGAAAATAGTCGTCTAAGTGGTTTTTTCCGATTATCTGTTGACGAACGTAGGCAAATTGTTGCAGATTCAGCAGGCCTAAGTCAACAACAAATCGATGCACTGGCAGCCCATGGCGAATTATCAGAGGATGCTGCCAATAATATGATTGAGAACGTTATTGGGACAATGTCCCTACCTGTTGGAGTTGCAACAAACTTCGTAATTGACGGTAAACACTACCTAATTCCATTCTGTTTAGAGGAGTCAAGTGTAGTTGCAGCAGCATCCAATATGGCTAAGCGTTGCCTTTCTAAGGGCGGTTTTACAACAAATAATGATGCACCGATGATGATTGGACAGTTACAAATTCTGCAAGTACCGGATATCCCGATGGCAATTTCTGCGATTGAAAATTCTAAGGAAGACTTGATGAAAATATGTAATGATCGCCCTAGCACGATGATAAAACTAGGCGGAGGATGCAAAGATATTGAAATGAAGGTTATTGAAACCCTTTCAGGACCAATGCTAATCATGCACATATTGGTCGACACAAGGGATGCAATGGGAGCTAATGCCGTCAATACCATGGCCGAGTTAATTGCACCAGAAGTAGAGAAATTAACCGGTGGACGTGTTCATTTGAAAATACTTTCCAACCTTGCAGCACACCGATTAGCCAGAGTTGAAGCCACATTTACTGCCGAGGAACTATCCGATGATGGTAGTCGTGAAAATGGATTGGACATCATTAGTGGAATATTAGAAGCCCATCATTTCGCCGTTGCCGACCCATTTAGAGCAGTTACCCACAATAAAGGAGTAATGAATGCAATAAGTAGCGTATCTGTTGCTTGTGGCCAAGATTGGAGAGCAATTGAGGCAGGGTGCCATGCTTGGGCATCTCATCGATCAGGAACATACACTTCGATGACTCAATGGAGCCAGGATGACAATGGTGACCTTGTAGGATCTATTGAGACCCCAATGGCCGTAGGAATTGTTGGTGGTGCAAGTAGGGTACATCCTGTTGCGAGAGCAAATCTGGCAATTCTAGGAGTCAATTCTGCTCAGGAGTTGGCTGGAGTTATCGTAGCATCGGGATTAGCGCAAAATTTAGGGGCATTACGTGCATTATCTACCAGCGGCATTCAAGCTGGACATATGAAATTGCATTCTCGTAATATGGCGGTAAGTGCAGGCGCTACAGGCGATGAAGTTGAAATTGTTGCCCAGCGCCTACAAGCCTTTACAGGGCCAAAAACTCAAACAAAGGTACAAGAATTACTCGATGAGTTAAGGAATGAATAATCATTCCTCTGCTTGTCCTGCAACAGGAAGGGTCGATTGTACTGTTAAGTCTACATTCTCTTCTTCCTGTAGCGCTTCAGTACCTACCATTCCCTCTAACATACCCGAAGACTGTACCTGTTCTCTGAACCAGGCTTTTACCTTCTTTCTTTCAGTAAATGGGCATCCAAATGATTCTGAAAATCTCCGAGTGGTTATCAAACGACGAGTATTACCATCCTTTCTTCTATCAACCATTCCCAATTGTGCCAGTTCTCGGACATAATCATATGCTTTTTGACCCAATAACTCAACTAATCTTGACTGTGCCATTGGCTGGTGATATGCGATTAGAGCGGCGGCTTTGAGTAATTTTTGCGGCATCTCAGTTCTTGCTTCTTTGGGAAGGTGGTCTGCTATTTGCGGTTTGACTTCAATTGCCCATCGGTTGCCAATTTCTGCGATTTGTAGGGCACCTCCTCTTCGCCGTTTCAGTGTGGCTCTGAGAGAGTTTAGTGAATCTATCATCTCTTCAGAATCATATCCCAATGATTCTGATAATTCCTCGATTGTCATAGAACGCCCTGCTCCAAACAAGGTTGCTTCCAGTAATGATTCCAAAGGTAATTCGCTCATGTAAATAACTCCTTACTCCACTAACCATTCATGATTTCCTAATGATTGTTCACCATTATCTGAAATTGGTTGTTGTGATTCAATGGCATTTTCTTGAATCGTAATCTGTTCAGATTGATCTGGACTCACTACGATTTCTACTACTTGTTCTGCTTCGGCTTTTTCCGCAGCCTTCTTTAGTGATTTTTCTTCCTTTAATTTAGCCTTATTAGCCCTGTCAGTCAAATTATCTGCATGACGTTGAGAACCGGTTATTTGTGTTTGAATACGAATTGATTCCTCTTCCTGCTCCGCTAATATCAAGTCAACAATCTCTGAAAAACTATTGTTTGGTCTCAAATCTTCTAAGAAAATAATGCCATCTGGAACATTGTCCTGGGAAATACTAGCAAATCCACGGTGCGTGAGGAATAATCCTGCAATGAATGAAGAGACCTTTGCTTCGTCTTGATACCCTTCAGGCACTGCTCCGAATGTTTGTTCAAGAATTGTTTTTAATTCATCCAACACATCAGCGACTGGAACTTTATTGGCGCCAGCTTTTACACATGTCTGCCGCATTGCCCGCCAACAGCGTTCAATATCTCCTTCGAGGTCTTCATTGTGCATTCTGCCACCAATGTTGGCCATATAGTCCAATAATTCCTTTTCATGGGCAATTCTATTGGCCTCTCTCAATTTCAATTCTTCTGCATCGTCCGCAGCATCTTTGAACGCAGACAATAATTCACCTAAGGTCACAGGGCGACCTTCTGCTCTTCTAACTCTCTCTCCGAATAAGGATGGCAATACAGAGTCTGCGCCTCCTTCTAGTACCGTATTGGTGAAGAAAAAGGCTTCATCATCATAGTCGGCTTCCCAACCGAATTCCATTTCGTCGCCCCAATCATCTTCTTCATCTGCACGTTGAACTCTTTCAAACAAGGTTGCTGCTTGGTGATTCAATACTTCCCATGATAGGCGTATCAATCTTCCACAGGCTGGTAAATCCAATGTAGTTGCCTGGGATTTTACCCTCGAAGTAAACACTTTGAGGAATGCTGATAAATCAATATCCCATGCATCCAATCCTTCTTCACGAACCAATGATAATACCAGAGCAACTGAACGGTCAAAGGGATCTTCTAAACTTTGATGTTCTGCTTCTTCAGTCTCTGCGATTGTAATAATTCGGTCACTGAAATACTTAGCCTCATCGCTTTCTTCACCAGACTCCAACAATTGGTCTATGATATCCTGTCTAAGGAACCACTTGTCTAATACAGCCTGATGCTCTGCCATTTATCTCACTCCAATTGTTCCTCTTCAGTGGTGATTTGAATGTTTTCAGGAACAGTTTGTTCCTCTTCTTCAGCCAGTATCGCTTTGGTGACTTCTACTCTTTCTTCAATATCTTCAGTCATATCCGCAGTGCGCTCACTAAGTGATGCTAGTGTGGTTGATTCACTTTCTTCTATCTCGTCTTTCATATGAGCCAATAATCCACCCAAGGAACGCGGTGTTTCCAAAGATTCAGGAACTACTGGCATCTCAACAGATGCTGCTGCAACTTCATCGATTCGTGATTGATTCTTATCTGCAGCTGCCTTTGCTTCCTTCAATGCTTTTGCACCCAATTCCAATGCTCTGGCCTTGTCAAAGTCAACAATACGACGACTGCAACCATCTCCTCCATGTGTAATGCCAATGTGGTGGTCTGCTAGCCTCAATGAGACCTTGCGAAGTGTTACCATGATGAATTGCGCTCTCTTAGAACGCTCTCTACACATCTTAGCAATACGTTCTGCGTTGTATGCGTCAAGGTTTTGGTCTACTTCATCAAAGTAATAGAATGGACTTGGGTCATAGTCTTGGATTGCGAAAATCAGTGCAAGTGCTGCCATTGATTGCTCTCCACCAGATAATTGGTGACGAGTAACCTTAGCAGATTTTCCACGCGGTTGTGCCCACAACTCAAGGCCTCCCTTGAATGGTTCCTTAGGATTTTCAAGGAATAATTCTCCTCGACCACCATCGCTTAGTGCATCATATGCAACTTTGAAATTCTCATTGACCTTCTCCAATACACCAAGCAATCGCTCCTTTCTTTGAGATTCTAACTTTTCAGTTACATCCAATAGGTGCTTACGGCGGTTTTGTAGGGTCTTGAAGTCATCCTTCATTCCATCAAGTCGTTCTTGACACATGTCAAACTGCTCAATCGCAAGCATATTGACAGGTCCATATCCTTCAAGACGGCGCTCAAGCCCTCTAACTTTCTTTTCAGCATCTCCTACGCTTGGTAATGTGATTTCGCTTGTTGCTGGTTCAATATTTGCATCTGACATTTCAGATAATAGATCTTCAAGCGTTTCCTGCTTTAGAGTCAATGAACGGCCGATTTCTTCAGCCATTTGATTTCGTGAAATCGCATCATTAGATTTCTGCGTAAGTACAACTCTTAGTGAAGCCCTTTCTTCAACTAAATGAACTCGCTCATCCTCTAATCCTTGATTTTCTTCAAGGAACTCTGCCCGTTCGAGTTCCTTTGCATTTAATTCTATAGAATCTGTTGCTATAGAGGCTTGCATCTGATCAATCTTTTCACTACGAGTAACTATTGCTGCTTCTATTGTGACTATTCTATTGCCAATTTCAACAACTCGGTTGTTGAGTAATTCTTTGTGTTCAGAACCACTGCCGAGTGCATCTTGGGCTCGATTTTTCAAACCTTGAGCCTCAACTCTTTTGACCTCAGCCAAGTGTAATCTATCCTTTAGGTGTGCAGGACTTGCATCTTCCAAATTAGATTGGGCTGTAGACCTATCAGTTTCTGATTGCTCGAAATTCTTTTGAGCATTATCAAGAGCATTAAGCGTTTGACTGGCCTGACCTCCCAATGTGCTAAGTCTTCTTTCTATTTCGGCAACTACACCTAGTGACTTGTTGTGATTTGTTCTAGCTTGCTTCAATTCGGCACGCCATTCTTGTTGCTTTGAAGCATGTTCTCCATCTGTTAGAACATTGATTTTGCCTCTAACTTCCAGTTGTAACTTTCTTGCATCAGCCAAAGCGCCATTTACTGTTTCTGACATTAGTCTAAGGCGTTCAACCTCTGCAGTTAGGCTCTCAACTTCATTGGCTCCTTGCACTCTGCCTCCAAACGAGACTGACATTTTTCTCTTTGAACCACCTATCATTGCACCGCCGGTTTCAGTAACATCACCACGTAGTGTCACTAATCGTACGCCACCCATATTGGCTCTTGCCGTAGACATTGAATCTACGATGAGAGTATTTCTCAAAGCAAAGCGAACTGCGATATCGATTCGAGGATCGTAATCAAGTAACTCGTAAGCAAATCCAATCACTCCAGGTTTCCTTGCAACCATTACAGCCTTACCGGCTGCTCTTGTATTCGCTAAACGATTTAGTGGAAGGAAAGTTGCTCTTCCTGCTCTCTTCTCAGAAAGCCATTTGATTGCATTTGCCGCTACTTCATCATTCTCAACAACTACGGAAGTCATTCCTCCGCCAATTGCTGCTGATAACGCGCCTTCATGTGTACTATCCTTTGGAGCGCACAATTCAGCAATCGTTCCTATGATTCCGCGTAATTCCCCTCTATCTCTTGCCGCAATAACAGCCGCTGAACCACCTGCTAGACCTTTGGCACCTGTTCTTGCCTCCATTTCATTTCTTGCAGAAATAAGTTTCCTTTCGGTTTCCCGAAGTCGGTTTTCAACCAATTGAGATTCTTCGGTTAACTTTGATTCTGCATTTTGAGAGGCGTGTAATTCTCTAGCAAGTTTCGCTCTATCCTTTTCTGGGTCTTCTCCGCCGAACTCTTCGCCCTTTAGTTCAAGTTCTTCGAATGCCATACGTGCTTCTTCAGCGGCATCCTGAGCAACAACGAGTTGCTCCTCGATCACTTCTGCTTGAGCCGCTGTACGGTCAACCTCGCTTTGAGCATCGGCCATCGCCTTTCTACAGAGTTCAACTTTTTCAGTCGCCTTTGATAGATTGCGTGACAATTGAGCCGTTGACTCACCTGATGATTCTAGTAATTCGCTAACAGCCGCTTCCTCTTGCTCGGCTTCTTTGAAAGCGATTTCGGCTTTTTCCAAATCATCTCTTGCCGAGGCGAGGCTATCTGCAAATTCGGTCAATGAATCATTAGCATTTTGAAGGCTATCTAGCAATTCTTGTAGTTCTATTTTGTCTTCATTGTCCTTTTCTTCGGAATCCCTAATCAAGTCACCATTGGTTGCAATAGTTACTTGCAATTGCTGTATCTGTTGCTGTAATCCATTTGAATCACCACCCATTAAAGCCTCTATTTCTTTCTGTAAATTACCAATTTTATCCTCTAGTTCCAGAAGAACTTTACTGCCTTGTTTTACTTCCTCTTTCAAATCATTTGATTCCGACACATATCTGCTCTGTTCATTGACCTGATAGGAGATTTCTGACTTTTGAGATGCATACTTTGCCTGATATGAAATAACTCTTGACTCTGTTAGTTCTTCAACTAAATCTCGGACTTTGATCGCTAAGTCCTTTTCCTTGCGCAATTCTTTGAGGCGACCTTTTTGTTCCTCTTCGAGCATAGATATTCGTTCAATATAGCCTTCGACTTGAACTCTTTGCTTGTCTGCCTTTCTGATTTCATCATCATACGATGTCACACCAGCAACACCATCTAACACCTTGCGGCGTTCCTTTGAAGTCATTTTCGCCAGTTTGGTCACATCTCCTTGAAGAACGATATTGTATCCATCTGGACGTGCATTTGCTGCACCTAGAAGGCGGTGGAATGATTTCTGCGTACTTTCCTCACCATCTAACAAGTATTGAGTAACTACATTATTGGCCTTTGTCAATCGGACAGAACGTGATAATCGTACTTCCTCGGAATCTATTGGAAGGCGACGACGTCCATTGGATAGCTTCGGATTGGCAAATACCAATGTCACTGAACATGAACGGGCTGGTTTGTTGTTCTTGCCACCGTTGAAAATCAAATCTTTTGAATTTTGAGCCCTAATTACTTTGTTTGAACGCGGCCCTAACACAAATTGTATAGCATCACCGCAATTTGACTTTCCTGAGCCATTCGGCCCAGTTATCGCAGTAAAACCTCTGTCCAAAGGAACTGTGACTTCACCCTTAAATGATTTAAAATTACAAACTTCAAGTGCTTTAAGATACATCCCTATCCCTCTTTGTCGAGAATTTCCCCCCGACCTTAATCCTAACACCCATTCGCGACAGGTCTTAAACAATCGCTTCACTAAGAGTTCAGTAATGCACATTAACAGACCTAAATGAAAAAGCCAACGACAATATTTTTGATGCTTTTTCTCCTGATAGAGAAATGAAAAAAACAACTCACAGTGTGCCTTTTTGGTTACATTTATTACAACCGGCACCTGAACAATATGGGCAAGTAGCCAATACTTTTACCCCGTGCCGGGATTTTCTCATCGATAAATTGAAATCATTTTGTAACAATTTGGAAGTTCGTGCTAATGCAATATTATCGCCCTCTATCGCACTTGGAGGTTGAGTGAAAGTTGTTCTAAATTTATTCGCAACATCTCTTCTTCTTTCTAGTGAAGTCTGGGTTAGTTGTTGTGCTTCGGAATCCCAATATTTTGGACCTCGCAATAACAATGCTCCAATTATTGCAATTCCGATTTGTACCATCCATGGATTGACCGTTACGGGCATTAGTTCGGCTAAGCCTGTGGAATTAGCAGGAGTTGGTAGCAATTGTAGTCGGTCAAGTATTGCAAGTAAGAAGAGTATACCTCCTGTGACCATCGCTAGTTTCCTAGAACGTTTCATCCATCCTGCACCTCTAGGCAATTTGAATCTCCCTGCAAAGATTAGTACTAAGCCCTCTAGAAGCATTATGAAATCCGCTCCATCCCAATCTCCAGTTTGGCCTAAACAATAACTTTGACCACCACCATTGATATTTTCTGAAATCGAATCAAAAGAACAATGGGGCTCTGTCATTTTTAATACATCTATTTTTGAATTTGGCGCCCCATCAATTGCCATTGGTGCGACAATACCAAATTGGACATTACAGAGAACAAATAGAACGATTGCAATACCAAATAGGGTTGCAATCTTCCTCCTCAGCCCCGCCATGTACCACTTTATCCACACCTATGCCATAGTGCTATCGCAACCGATGGCGTGAAGAAGTGTAGAGTTGTGGCATAACTAATGAGGACGGATGGGGCTTCTCAAATCGTCATTATTGGTAGCGGAATTGCTGGATTGTTTTGTGCGATTCGTCTTGCAAATGCTGGATATTTTGTCAAAGTGATTACCAAGCAAAGGCCAATTGATTCATCTACAAATTGGGCTCAAGGCGGAATTGCTGCAATTCTTGACAAAACGGATGGTGTTGGTCTTGCATCACACATTGAAGACACCCTGAAAAGTGGCGATGGACAATGTGATATTTCTGTGGTCAATAGCGTAATTAGAGAAGCAAGTGATAGAATCCAAGACCTGCTAGACATTGGCGTTAATTTTGAAAAGGGAACTGATGGTGAATTCCATTTGGCTAAAGAAGGTGGACATTCAGACCGGCGTATTTTACACTCAAAAGATGCAACTGGTAAGGAAATAGAAAGGGCATTGAGCCAAACTGCTGAGGAACATGAAAATATTGACTTAATGCCCAATACATTAGCAATTGATTTGATTCAGTTGCAGCATGGGAATCCAAGTGCGGGTATTGCAGGCGTTTGGTGCTTAGATCAGACTAACCAGGAAGTGATTACAGTACAGGCTGACACCTTGATATTAGCAACTGGTGGATTTGGGCAATTATGGCACCAAACAACCAACCCAAGTGTCGCTACTGGGGATGGATTAGCGATGGCTTACAGAGCTGGTGCAAGAGTGAAAAACCTTGCATATATTCAATTCCATCCAACTGCATTGGCAACCAAAAGTGATAGACCATTCTTAATCACTGAAGCAATGCGTGGAGAAGGAGGAGTGATACTGGATGATGAAGGCCTTAGAAAATGGCAATTACAATGTAAAAAAGAAGGTGCTATTATCTCACCCGAGCCATTTTCTTTCACTCTAAAACATTCGCAGTTGGGGTCGATGGCCACGCGTGATATTGTTGCAAGAGCGATTGATAAACAACTGAAAATCACAGGAAAAACACATGTTTACCTAGTCACTTCTCATTTGGATGAAAAACTGCTCAATTCTCATTTCCCAACAATCCGAGCAAGATTGGAAACACATGGTTTGAAACTGGGATACGACCCTTTGCCAATCTCTCCTGCTGCACATTATGCGGTTGGAGGATTAGAGGTAGACGAGATTGGGCGACCATATAACAGAGAAAATGGAGATATTTATCCACGACTTTATGCCATTGGAGAAGTCGCTTGCACAGGAATGCATGGAGCCAATCGTTTGGCATCAAATAGTTTGTTAGAAGCCGTAGTTTATGCCTATAGGGCAGCCGAACACATTATCTCAAACCCACCAGAAAAATACCAGCAGAAACTACCGAATTGGAGAGCCGATGGACTACACACTCTATCTGAGCATGGACCTGTTGTCCATGATAAAAATGAATTGAGGCAAACTATGTCTCAGGAAGTTGGAATAGTTAGACGTTTTAGTAGATTAAATCGGGCTGCAAGAAGACTTGAATTGCTAGGTCAAGAAGTGAACAGAATATGGATAGAATCAATTCCAACGAGGCCTATTATTGAATTAAGAAACTTGACATTGGTTGGTCAACTAGTTACCAAGGATGCTATTGCAAGAACTGAAAACTGTGGACTTCATTTCAATCAAGATCTGATTAAGGAGTAATCAATTCAATAATTGATGCCAGCATATTGTTCAATGGTGTTCTAATTCCAAGTTTCTCTCCTCTGTTAGAAATCTCACGGTTAAGAACAGAAATTTCTGTTGGATTTCCTTGCTTTACATCCTCTAACATGCTGCAGGAATTTGAAGATGTGGAAATTAGTACTTGCCTTAATTTATCTTCGAGTTGCTGATTAGTTCCTACATCAATATGCTCCGCCCTTGCCACTTTAGCACCTTCGATCATAGTAAATACTGCATTGGAAAACATTTCTGTTTCCAATAATTCTCCGTTTTTCACACCCGCTAACGCTGCAAGCGGATTTATTGCGATATTGATCAGAACTTTATTCCAAATCATACTGCGACCATCATCAACAATTTGACAATCTATCCCGCTATTGGTAACACTTTCAGCAAATGTTTCCAATCCTTCATCTTGTGGCAATGTCAATTTTGCAAGATTAAGCTGTCCTTTACCCGCCCATTCAACTGTTGAATGACTTGCGATATTTGCTCCATGAGTAGTTGAAGCATAAACGACTCTATGCATTCCGAGGTGATGGGATAGTTTCTCAGTATTACCCAATCCATTGGTTATTGCGAAAGCAATACCATTTGTTTTGATTATTTTTGCAGCGATTTTCCCTAAGGGCTCAATTGACCGTGCTTTACCTGTAATTATTACTACATCTGAATCTGCGTCGAAGCGACTAGGAATTCCGGCCTCCTCAAAGGTAATTTCAAATCTTTGACTTTCTATAGAAAATGAGTCCTCTCCTACCACATTGATTCCATTGGCCGCAATCATTGCCAAATGTTCGCCACGTCCATGAAGATGAATTTGATGTTCAGTTCGCGATAATAGGGCCGCAAATAATGTTCCAATTGACCCAATACCTAAAATTGAAATCTTCATGATCACACCTCAGATATAGCTCCCTAAATGAATGATTACTCCTCCATCTTGATGTGTTATCCACATTGTTGAAAAAGTACTATTAGATGGTGAAAAATTAAACTCGTTCAAGCCTTGAACTAATGAGGATGAACTGTTTATCATTTGCCACTGTGAACCACTTCCCTCATGCATTACCATTACTGGAACAGAAATATTTGATGGATTGTAGAAGGAGAATGTAGACATGTTATTTTCTGTTAGAAGTGTACCATTTATCGCCGCTGCCCAAATATTATTCCACAGACGATAGCTAATGTCTGAACGAATTAAGATTAATTCAGGCCCCTGTTCCACTGAAAATATCGTTTGCGGGTTTGGATTTAGCTGGTTTTGGCACAAACTGATAGTTTGTCCATCTTCCATAATCAATGTCAAATTGGTATCATATTCAATCAATGGAATCTGGCCAGCCGGTCTCACACTCATATCCCATATCCATTCCCCGTCTAGTGGACTTGGTGGTGTGCTGATGTGCGAATCTATTGGACAAGTGTTTCCTTGTGTTAGAAGTCCGCCCATCTCAAATTCAGCACCTAGTCCTTGAATATCATCGCTGTATAGTTTCCAGCCATCTTGGGGGACGATTGCCTTCAATGGTTTTGCTGGCATCGAGCCTGTGAAAATATTACCATTAAGAGATATCTTGTTGAGGTCCCATGCTCTCAAAATTATTGGGTCCAATCCAATTACACAAATCTCATCTGGTATTTCACTGAAATTAGCATTCATATCCGAGTAACCTTCAATCCAATGTAATCTTGTGTCGGTGGAAATTGTACTATTATCGGGGAAACTAACCAATAATGATTCATCTGGTCCAAGATTTCCATTTAGTTTGATACACCGTTTGACATCACCATTATCCTCAACAAGTTGCCAATCAGATATCGGATAAACTGCTAATGCAGGGCTAATTTGAAGGGTTTGTAATTTGTAT
>JABIGP010000189.1 GCA_018650105.1 Methanobacteriota archaeon | reverse complement strand
TATTTCGCTGCTGCTGCAATGGGGCACTCTGCAAGCCAAACTGTTGAAGTTCAGCAAATATCCCTAGAACCAGGACAGCAAGCCGTTTTGGATTACTTGTCAACAATAAATGCCGATGACATGAGTCCAAGACAAGCGCAAGATGCTCTATACAGATTGAAGAAAATGCTTGGCGGTGAATAAGTTGAGCCAAGCCAATAAAATCATCCAACTAGATGACAAAACAATTGGTCATATCGCAGCAGGAGAAGTTGTTGAAAGACCTGCCCAAGTGGTAAAGGAATTGTTAGAGAACAGCCTAGATGCTGGTAGCACTCGTATCGTAATCACAGTTGAAAGAGGTGGTTTTGACCTAATTTGTATCGAAGATGATGGCTCAGGAATTGATGAGGAAGACCTACCACTTGCTCTTGATAGGCATGCAACATCAAAATTACGCAAGTTAGAAGACTTATCGGCAATCCATACCCTTGGTTTTAGAGGAGAGGCTTTAGCCAGCATTGGCATGGTTTCACATCTGAAAATTGCTAGTAGACCTGAAAATTGTCAAGGCAGAAGTATTTCGATGAAAGATGGCGATAAACAATCTATTGAACCGGAAGGAATGGCTCATGGAACAAGGATAGAAGTTGCTCACCTTTTCCACAATACACCTGCACGTCTTGCATTCCAGCGTAGGGCTGCTACTGAGAATTCAAAAATCGTTGATGTCGTTGTTTCACACGCAATGGCGCATATGAATGTAGGATTTAGACTCATTATCGATGAGCGAGTGATGCTAGATGTTCCTGCCAGTGAAGCGATGAGTGACCGCTTGTATGACCTGCTTGGTGGTCAAGCATCCTCAATGCTTGAATTATCAAGTCCATCAATAGATGATGATGCACCAGGTGATGAATCGTGGAGTGGATGGATTAGCACCCCTGATACGACTAGGGGCAAGGGCGATGATGTACATGTATTGATCAATGACAGACCGGTTGCTGCTGGTCCATTTTTGCAAGCAATTCGTCGCGGATACAAGACTAGACTAATGCAAGGTCGCCATCCAATCGCAGTGCTGAGCCTTAGCATTCCCGCTAATGAGGTCGATGTAAACGTACATCCAACAAAAAGAGAAGTTAGACTAAAGCACTCTTGGAGAGTTCTAGAAAGATTGGAAAGGTCCATCGCTCATACTCTTGAATCAGTTCCAACACAGCCCGATGCTGCTGGCGGAATTGCCGAATTACAAGGATTAGCGCACAATTCTGCAATTCAGCCTGTTCAAGAATTGCTAAAAGCGAGTACAAAAAAGAGTAATATGCACAATAATGAGTCACAAGACCCAATATTGAAAGCGGCTGGCACAACTGCCATACCTTCTGCAATAAGTGACTCTATAGAGGGAAGGGGTGCTGAAACTACTGTTCCATCATGGGCAATCGCTGCTGGAACTCAATTGAATCTTGTTGGAACGGTTGCAGAAGAAATTAGTAAACCGGAAAAACAACGTCCAGTATCGACTTCAATGGCTAGCCAAGAGATACTTCCTGGAATGGATGAGAGACCAATAGCACCTGCTCTTTCGGTTGCAGAGAGGGATTTACACCGCCATGCAGGCGCAGGCCAGACACATTTACCTAGCAAAGAAACGCCGCTTGAAGGCATTATTAATGAATTACCTAAGATGGAACCATTAGCGCAGTTTGCTGATTCCTACATTCTTGTTCAGGCTGAAGAAGAGTTGTTATTGATAGATCAACATGCACTGCATGAAAGAGTAAGATATGAGAGATTGCGCAACGATGAATCACTTTGGCTACCTCAAAAACGGCTAAGTCCTTTGAAACTGGAATTAGACCCAAGACAAAATGCCAGAATTAGTGCAGCACAGCAAAAACTGAAAGAAGTTGGATTTGACTTGAGTGAAGAAGAAGGTGGATGGGTTCTAAATTCTGCACCAAATCTGTTACAGGGTGATGATGTCGTTCCATTTTTACTAGATTTATTACAAGATACTGCCGAAGATGGAGCTCCTTTGGAAACTGTTGAGGCGAGGAAAGACCACCTCGCATTCCTCAATGCTTGTCGAGGTGCGGTAAAGGCAAATGAGAAATTATCTATTGCAGAAATGCGCAGACTGCTTGAGGATATGAGGCGCATTGCAAATCCATGGGCTTGTGTTCATGGAAGACCAACCGCTTTGCGTCTTCCGCTAAATTCCTTGGACCATCATTTTGGCAGGCATGGCTGATGACCAATTTAGCCGGATATACCTTTATCATTGATTAGAATAGACCAATTCTATGGCGGATAGTGACGGTCGTTCCAATTTTGCTGCGTTATATCTTGGACTTGCATTAGTGTCCCTGTTTTTATTTTATGACACTATGGAAAATGGTACCGGTCTTGGTGCCGCCGGAATGGCAGGATTATTTTTATTGTTTACTGTAATTTTTGGAATTGCGGGTATGTACAAACTACTGACCCTTTCCAAAGGAAAATCAAACAATGATGATGAAAATAATATCGAGGGAGAAAAGAGTAGAAACTCCAATGTTGAGGTTCGAATCTGGAGAAACAAGATATATGTAGCAATAATAATCCTTATCGTATTATTTTTTATTACACTATTTTAACGCAGAATCTCTTAGCAATACCCCATACACATGGGTAGGGACGAACATGGCCCACTGCAAACCCTTGTGAATGGAATGATTGTTTACAAGGGTGTTTTGGATAAACCCATATGTACACTTTGGGTTCAATGTAACGATGCTATATTCTAGAGATTGAAAGTGGATGAGATTAACCCTCAAAACCGGAAATATATGAAATCCGCAGTTTCTGCCGGCCTCAAGGTAAGGGATAATCCAATCATCGTTCCAATCAAAACACCCCACACCAAAGGATTCTGCCTTGAGATCCAATGTTTAAACCCTCCAATCTTTGAACTTAACAAATGCCCGCATATGAACAAAATCGCTATCCCAAAGGTTAGGAATTTTATTTCAGGTAGGTGTTCTAACATTTCCTGAGTATCCCAGTGAGAGCCAATGCCGATGTAACTTTTCAGGGCCGGAATTAATATCGAACTATCTTCTAATCTGAAAATTAGCCATGTCATGAAGATGAAGTATTGAGTGACAATCCACCCCATCATTGTAAAAATACGCGGTTTAGACGTGTAAAGGGATGTGACGGTGTTAATTTGTTTTACAACACGGTGAATGATCAATAAT
>JABIGP010000143.1 GCA_018650105.1 Methanobacteriota archaeon | reverse complement strand
TGGTCAAAGAAATCTTCTTTCATTGACCAGTTTTCTATGGCTTGAAAGTCACCATCAAAACGTGACCCTGAATCCGCTCGGATGTCATGAACATGAACTTCCCTACCGGCTCTTGCCAACAATGTTGCAGATGCTAATCCGGACAGCCCCGCACCCATAATATGGATTGGTGCTTCAGCGCCCATGCCTACCCTATTGATGCGTGAGGTTTGAATGATGCGCCTGTTTCGCATTAACATGGGCGCCAACATTATCATTGAAGAGGCCCCAATTTTTCTTGATGCAAACGGCTTATTAGAAAAATTGCCAAAGCAAGGTTGCGGAGCAATTGTTTCGTTTTTAGGAATCACAAGAGGATTTGAAGGGGATGCTGAAGTATTGCGCCTAGAATTTGACGCATGGCAAGATAAATTGACATCCGTTCTAGAAGGACTTGCAAAGCAAGCGATAGATGATTTTTCTGTAACTGCTGTTGCGATGTCTCATCGCACCGGAAGTGTTGGCCCAGAAGAACCAATTGTAGCAATTCACGTTGGCAGCCCACATCGTAAAGAAGCGTTTCATGCTTGCCACTGGCTGATAGACGAACTCAAAAAGCAAGCCCCCCTGTGGAAGAAAGAAGTTACCAGCAAAGGCGAGTCATGGAAGGCAGGTTTGGGCTAATAGGAGAGATTATTATGGAAAAAAGCATTCAAGGTATTGTCGAAATAGGAGAAAAACCTGTGGTGGAAAGAAGAGCCACTGCTAGAGGAGTACTTCATCTAAAAATGAAAACAGGTCTAGCAATACAAAATGGAGAGGTCAAGAAAGGGGATGTTCTTGAAGCATCTACTATTGCAGCAATTCAAGCGGTAAAAGATACGCCGAGAATTATTCCTCATTGTCATCCAATCCCTCTTGAAGGTTGCAAGGTAGAATGGAATTGGCAACAATATAACAATGGCTGGGGTTTGATTTGTGAAGTTCATGTTAGCGCCCATTACAAAACTGGGATTGAAATGGAAGCATTAACTGGAGTTTCGGCTGGATTACTTTGCGCATTGGACATGGTAAAATCAATGGAAAAGGATGAGGATGGCCAATATCCTCACACAAAAATCACCGATATTGAAGTGATTGAAAAATATAAAGGCCAATAATTCCAACTCGGAATTGAATGCTTCTCAACCGCTTTGTTCATCAATTGGGCGCGCCCGCCATTGTCTATGGGCAGTGTATCCGACCTCCAAAAACACTTTCTTGAAGCGGTGGACCAAGCGGCTATCGCAAGCGCCGAGTGGCGTGGCAAGGGTGATAAAATGGCCGCAGACGCTGCTGCTGTTGAAGCAATGCGACGCACATTTGACAATGTTCCCTTTGATGGAAGGGTTGCGATTGGTGAAGGTGAAAGAGATGAAGCACCTATGTTATACATTGGCGAACAATTAGGCAATATGATAGATGTTGCAGGTGCTGCACAAATTGATATCGCTGTCGACCCGCTTGAGTGCACAAATAACTGTGCAGATAATACTCCAAACTCTATTGCAGTACTTGCAGCCGCTCCAAGAGGTACTCTACTTCATGCTCCTGATTGTTATATGGATAAAATCGCTGCTGGTCCAGCACTTGCTGGCCACATTAGTCTTGAGGGAAGTGTGATTTACAATCTGGAACAAACTGCAAGCGTACTGGACAAACCAATTAGCGAAGTCAAGGTAGTCGCACTGGATAGAGAACGTCACGCTCAGTTGTTCAAAGATATCAGAGCTGCGGGTGCTGACTTGAGCCTAATGGGTGACGGGGATGTTTCTGGAGCGATTTGGGCTGCACAACCAGAGGGCCCATATGATCTGCTAATGGGCATCGGTGCTGCGCCTGAAGGAGTAATTTCTGCAACTGCAATTCGTGGACTTGGCGGTGTATTCGAGGGGCGATTGATTTTCAGAAGTGAAGAGGAAGAGGCTCGTGCAGAAACCATGGTAGGTGATGATTTAACACGCCTATGGAAAGCCAATGATTTGTGTAAATCTGATGATGCAATCTTTGCCGCATCGGGTGTTTGCGATGGATATTTGCCAGGAGTTATTATTGGAGATAATACAACTCAAACATTCTCTGAAATTATTGATGTGGAAGCAGGAACAGTGCAACGAATGGACACAATTCGCCCCCTTTGATGAAGACATTGAAGAAAGAGTAACACTTCAACTCTAATATGTCGTCTCACCAACTCCGTCTAGAAGTTCGACTTCCAGAAGGACATTGGTCTGGAGATGTTTCAAGAGCAAAACCATCTGCTATTTTGCGCATAGAGAAACATATGCCTCTAAAAAGAGGAAGAGGGACTGCGAGGATTTCTAGCACTGAAGATATTTCAATAGCTCTTAGCCAACATAGTGGAGTTGAAGATTTCAAAATTGTACAAAATAATCAATACGATGTCACAATAGGTGCTGGAGGTGGAGGTTTTCTCAAACCTCTATTGGATGTTGGCGTAATACCACATACTCCATTTGAAGTTCGTGATGGGTGGGTTGATTGGACGATTGAGTGTTCGCAGAATAAAGTGAGAGAACTAATATTATCATTCAAGCAACAGTCCATCCCACACCGACTTATTTCAACAAGAAGTATCACTACAAGATTACTGACTCCTCGTCAGCGTCAAGTTTTTGATATTGCCATTAGAGATGGTTTCTATGACACCCCTAGAAGAATCTCACTTACTGAACTTGCCGACTTACTCGGAGTGGCAAAGTCAACGTTATCTGTTCAATTACAAAGAATTGAATCAACTATTATTCATACGTTTTCAGAAGAGATTAGAAGGCGCTCTCCCTGAGAATACCTCGTCAATCAATCCAAACAGTTAACGAACATGTTCGCAGATTTGATAAAGGGGTGAATTGTATAGGAGGTTTATGGACAACCTACCTGATACATGGGATGACTGGATTGCAAATTTTTCTGACTGGCAAGACCGAGTTGGATATGACCGCAGTTGGCTCGGAGATTTTGACCTCTCAATTCAATTTGATTGGGAACGTGCTGGCGATGTTATCGAATTTGGCGATTACAAAGGCAGACCAAAATGGGAACGTTCTCTTCAAGTGCCTCAGCAAAGTATGCGTGATGCTCTTATCTCAATGATCACCGTTCAAGGAGATACTGAATTCGCATCTGTTGAGCAACAACGCCACTTACTGGCATCTGCTCCAACAGCATATGACAAGTATGCAGCTGCAAGAATAATGGCTGAAGAACAACGCCACGGATGGCAAATGGCATATTTACTGATGACATATTTTGGACAGCAAGGCCGAAGAGAAGCTCAAAAACTACTAGAAAGAAATGCGCAAGATGGTGATAGATTACTTGGGGCATTCAATCGCCCTATGCCTCACTGGTTGGATTTTTTCTGTTATACAATGTTCGTTGACAGAGATGGGAAATTCCAACTCGGAATGCTTTCAACTTCATCCTTCAAGCCAATTGCTGCCTCAATGGGACCTATGCTGAAGGAAGAATCATTCCATCTTGGCACCGGTTCAAATGGATTACGCCGAGTGATTAAGGCGGGAGTTATCCCTCTTGATTTACTTCAAAGATATTTCAATAAATGGGTTTCTACTGCTCATGATCTATTCGGAGTTGATGCTTCATCAAGTGCACACTGGGCCTATGTCTGGGGAATAAAAGGCCGCTGGGATGAACGCTCAAAACTTGAGAATGGAGTTGAAGTTGACAAGGCGGTACTAAATGAAGAAGCTCGTGCTCATTACCATGATGAAATTGTTGCAGAAGTGGAAAAACTTTCAGGATATCTTCCTGAAGGTGCTGCACCGTTATCGGTCCCACATGAAAACTTCAATCGTGCAATTGGTAAAACAAAACTTACCCGTCATCTAACAACGGGAGAGGAATTTGCAGGAACTGATGAAGAATGGAATGCCTACCTTTCATCTGTTCTTCCAACCGAAAAGGATGAGGAAGACCTCAAACAATTATTCAAACTCGAATGGGTTGCTGAAAAGAAGATGTCGGAACG
>JABIGP010000061.1 GCA_018650105.1 Methanobacteriota archaeon | reverse complement strand
CCATTGGGTATAGAAAAGATAAGGCTGACCGGTGGAGAACCATTGATGCGAAGAAATATTGTTGAACTGATCCGTCAAATTCGTTCATTGGATGAGCAAATAGACATCGCAATCACAACGAATGGTATTTTGTTAGAAAAGTATGCACTGCAACTCAAAGAAGCTGGTTTAAGCAGAGTTACCGTCAGTCTTGATGCTTTAGAAAACGACATATTCCAATCTCTTTCAGATACTACCAATTCAGTTGATGAAGTATTGCAAGGAATCAGAAGCTGTGAACGAATGAAATTACCAGTAAAAGTCAACTGCGTCATACAAAAAGGTGTTAACGAAAGCCAAATAATCCCTATTGTCAAATATTTTAATCAACAGTCAATAACTCCACGCTTCATTGAATATATGGACGTAGGAAGCACCAATTCTTGGAATTATGATTCGGTTGTTACAGGTGTTGAAATGAGAAAAATCATTGAGCAAGAATTTGGACTATTAGAAAAAGTTCAACCAAATTACCGAGGCGAAGTAGCAAATCTTTGGAAAATGCAAAATGGTGGTGAAGTCGGCTTTATTGAATCTGTTACTGAGCCATTTTGTGGGGATTGTAGTAGAGCAAGACTTTCCGCCGATGGTTCAATTTACACTTGTTTATTTGCTACAGAAGGACACAATGTTCGCTCAATTCTAAGAATGGATGCTAGCCAAGAACAAATTGGTGATGCTATTGGTGCTATTTGGAAAAATAGAAATGACAATTATAGTGAACTGCGCGGAAAGGTAGAATCTGCAAAAGACCGTGTAGAAATGTCCTATATTGGTGGCTAATCTTCAATTGGTGGAAGAACGACGTCAATCAATAGTACTCCAGATGATTCATCAGTTAACTTGAATCTCCAAGTTCCTTGGTCTGAACCAATCGTTGTTGAATCGATTACGAAATAATCTCCTTTTGTGACTGAGTAACCTGCATCTCTATCATGGAATGATATATTTGCACCTACAACTCCATAAACTTCGGCATCTGCTACATAGCCGCTATACGAATTACCTGCATCAGGAGCCAGATCATACTCCAATTGTGCAGGGTCAATCGATTGGTCTAGGCTTGTTATTTTCACAACATGGAATCCATTTGAAAGACCACGAACGCTGACTTGAGCCAGAGGAGGGGCTTTCTCAGTAGTGGTCAAAGCGCCTTGCATCATTACGAAAACCATACTTGAAAGCATGACTGTAATCGCTAGCAATAGTACTGTAGCAATAACAGGGCTTACCGCCTCATCATCTTGGCCCAGTGGTCTCGCCATAATCTTCCCTAGCCTACATGTGACTTGAACCATGCGCTTATCGATGGCGAGAATAACCAATAATTTGAGTTCCCTATTATTTCCAAACCAATTTGTTCAGCATCACAATAACCAAAGTGGTTTGTCGCATTCCATCGCTCGCTTTATTCCACCAATTGGACCTAAAATACGCAACAATACTTCGGTTACTAAATCACCTTTCATGAATGCATAAGCCATCTTTTTTGAGCGTAGTGAATTATTTAGTGCTCGCGAAAATGTTGCTTTGACTCTATGTTCATATTCCAATAGGTCAGCGCCACTTTCAATATTTTCAATAATTGCTTCAGCAGCAAAACAGCCAGAGATAATCGCTTGGCTAATTCCTCCTCCATTGCTAGGCATTACAAGGCCAGCAGCATCACCAACCGCCAATGTAGTTCCATTGACCATATTTTCAACAGGTCCACCCATTGCAATCCAGCCACCGCCCCAAGAAAGGATTTCTAAATTTAAATCATCACAGAACTTCTGGAGATGTTGTTTGAGATTGCCCTCTAATTGTCCTGCTCTTACCCCCAACCCTACATTTGCTGAGTTTGGACCTTTTGGAATTATCCAGGCATATCCAGAAGGTGCCACAGAACCGATGAAAACATCGAAAGTATCAGGTATTTTTCCCTGCACCTGCGCGTATATTGTTGGGATTTGGTCTTTTGGTCTATAGAGCCCTTCCTGTCCTTTTCTCAATCTTGCAACATGGGCTAGAGAACCACTGGCATCAATTAGATAATCAGATGAATATCTTCCTTTATCTGTAACTAAAACATCACGATTTGCTTTACTTTGATGCTGTATTTTCTTCAATGCCTCACCGCATCTAATTTCTGCACCTGATGCAATCGCTTTCTCTCCAAGAAAGCCATCAAATTGTAATCGATGACCAGAAAAAGCATCTAATTCAAAATTATATGACTTTCCAGATGGTAAAAAAACCCGCATATTATCCAAGCGATGTAATCGCAATCTATCTGGGAAATCAAAATATGTCTTTAGCCATTGATGGTTTTCCAGATTTGAAAAGGTTGCAATTACCTCTCCCCAATTTGGAATACATTCACCACACTGAGCTGGATTTCCAATGATATCTCTTCTTTCAATTACTAACACATCGATACCTGATTCTGATAGTTTTTGGGCGCAAGCGCTACCTGCTGGACCTGCGCCAATAACGATAACTTGTCTGTGCTCGACTTCAATAGCCATTGCATCACCTATTTCGTTGAATAACGTAATCTGTGATTTGTAACATCAATTGTTTTGCATCACTATCAGGGAATTCATTGAGAAATGATATTGCTCTTTCAATATGTGTTGAAACCAAAATCTCGGTATAATGTATACTTTCTGAACGATTTAACAGTTGCATTAATTCATTAAAATAATCATCTGAAAAATTCTCAATGATTTGTGACAAACGCTTTCTTGCACTGCCATGAGACAATGTTAATGCATGAATCAATGGTAATGTCATTTTACCTTCCAAAACATCTGCGCCCCTTGGCTTACCCATTTCCTCATCACCTCTCAAATCAAGTAAGTCATCAACCAATTGGAAGGCAATACCCAACTCCATTCCGAATTGTCCGAGTTTCTTAGCCTCATCATCTCTTAATCCTGCGACTAATCCTGCTGCTTCACATCCTGCTGCAAAAGGGCCTGCAGTCTTGCCCCTAACAATGTCTAAATAATCTTCAGGTGATGTTTTCAAATCCAAGATATGATCTAATTGGTCAAACTCTGAAATAGCAATATCAGCACAACATTTCGAGATTAAGTTAACAACATTTTCTTCATGTTTTCCACCAATTCCAAAACCTCTTGCAAATAACCAATCTCCTGCGATAATCCCTTTGGCTAATCCCTCCTTTGAATGAATGGTTTCAACGCCCCGGCGATGTGATGCTTGGTCGTTGATATCATCGTGTACAAGGGTTGCAGTATGAATCAATTCGAAAGACAATGCTAGCGACATCACTTCGTCGGGGTCAACTCCACCGGCTATTTCATGGGCTAACAAAATGAGTAAAGGGCGTATTCTTTTGCCTCCTGCGAGAAGAACTTCGCCACACAATTTAGCAACATCTCCTGCACCATTCTCAATCTCATTTTCAATAAATAATTGAAGTTCTGTGTTAAAGAGTAGCCTCATTGATTCGAGGCGATCATTTGCTTGCAAAGATTCACTCGCCACGAACCATCCTACAAGGGTGGCATTCTTAACCGGTTGTCTCCGCCCCCAACATGCTAGGGTTCGCTCTAGCCGAGGCGATTGGATGGAACACAGCGAGAGATTAGAAGTTCTCACTACACCTTCCAGGAGAGATGGTGTCCGATTGCAATTGGAACAAACTATTCAGCAAATGGGTAAGAAAATGGACTTGCGCATGCGCCAAGTACCTCATGTAGAATCTGCGATTGAAGCCTTGAAAAATGGAAACTGCGACTTGATTGCGCTAAGTGCTTTCGACTGGAGAGAATTTGATACTTCGGGATTATTCATTGCAGGCGTATTACCTCGTCGTGAACCAACATGGGTTTTGGTTAGCGATGATAAACCGGAATACTTGATTGGACAACCCGTAATTGTCTGTAACCATCCACTCCTTCACCGACAATTCTTGCGAGTTAGATTTGATAGCGTCATATTGACAAGTGAAGAATTTGCTGAAAGTATTGGCAAATTAGAGGAGTACAATGCCTTGCTTGAAGATGAACAGGTACCTTGGTTAGAAGAATTGAGACAAGATAAAAAATTAGATGGATATATTGTCAATCGTGGAGAGCATCAAGCACTCCCATTCAAGGCACGTCGCCATACATTAGGCTTGCAAAGAGAGAATCCTGAGCGCTCAAGGTTTGTTCCACCTCCACTAAACGGATTCACCTTGATGGTAGCGAGAAAAGACTTCCCAGCACACCAAATTGAAGCTTGGTGCGACAGTGGTGCGTTTATTGCACATCGAATGGAAAGTGCCATTTGGGATTCACTACCAGGAAATATTTCTGAAATTGTGGGAGTATTTGTTGAACAAAGAAAAGTTTCTACGATACTTAGAGAAGCAAAAAGAACGAAGAATGAACAAATCAGAGATTCAATTCTTGACATTGATCAAAAAGTGAAAAATACAGTGCCTCGGCTTGAAATGAAAATTGAAATCCTCGACCCATTGGGTATGGTTTCTGCTGCTGCTGAACGGGTATGCCCAGTTGCTGATAGCCACATGGGAATGGTTACCCTACTCAAAGAGTTTAATTTCCTCTTAGAAGCAATGTCAAGTGATAATGAAGAATTAGCAAAACATTACCATGGATTGCCAAAAGAGTTCTCAGAAGCGAAACCTGCTATGTTAGATTTAGGAATTGATTATTCGGATTCATCGGAAGATGAAGACTGAATGCCTAATTTTTCCTTAGCGGCTCTAATCCCTTTTGAGGTTCGGTCATCACCAGCGATTAATACATCATATCCCTGGGTTACAATATAGTTCTGCAAGTCATCCATTTCAGAGGGTGAACTACCATTTGATAATTCGAATAAATTGTCATCTAAATTTCTTGCATCGGATTCCCAACCTGCCGAATTTACTTGCATAGCGAGAGTGAATTTTTCAACTAAATCAACAGCAGAAAAAGGCGGTTTTGAGACTACTGACAGTGCTTCTGCCACCTTTTCGTTAGCCATTTTCAGTCTTGAAATACCTTCTGTGATTTCAAGTAATACTTCTTTTAGTTCGGCAGAATTATTATTGCGGGCAAATTTTCTTTGTGCCTTGTCCAATTGCCTTCTCATCGTTATAACACCGGCAATAATTGCTTCACGAGTCCGGGCAGCATCCATTATTGCATTTTCTGCATTTTGAACTCGAGCAGCTAAATTGGTTTCAAATATTTTGAACTCTCTTTTGAAGTCGCTCTTTACAGTGCTACTGATTGCAGTAGCTAATAATTCTGCATCTTTAAGAGAATTTTTTGCTGCACGTTGCTCATTACCCATGTCCAACCAACACGCTGTATGCATCCATCATTTCAAACCCTCGCATGAATAAAGACACGCCCCCTAAAGGGGGCGCTGAATAATCGTGTTTTACATGCAAAAACGGCAAATCGTGGTAAGTGTCACAGCGAAGACACATATACTCTAAGTTACGGATTGACAATTGAAGGTGACATTGTGGTTGACAAAGGGGCTCTCTTGGCTGAACTTTATCAGGCTAGATTTGACGGATTGAAAGAAATTGCAATCGCATATCAATTACCTAAATCCGGTTCAGTGGAGTCACTCCGTGCACGTTTGATTCAAAACCTCATTTTGGACCAATGGGATTTGTCTGAAGATGGAATCAAACAGTTGATGAATGCCGAAATGGGAGGGATACTGGGCGTTTTTGGAATCAAAAAATCTGGCTCTATTAGAGCAAGAAGACAGCGCTTATTCCTGCATTTATACCATGATCCAAAGATTCTGTTAGCTGAAAAATTGGATGAACGCACAAGAGACCAATTACATTCAATGTGCAAGGCACTAGAACTACCTCTCTCTGGAAATAAGCAAGCCTTGCTGGTTAGAATCGCAGGAGTTCTTGCGAGCCAACAAGGCGGCTGGGGTAAAGTGAAAAAGAGTCTTAGAAGACCTCGTGGGGAAATCCAGCTACCAAATATTCCATATCCAAATGAAGATTCATCACAGCAATTACAAACTGAAAGTGGCACTGTTCTACAGGACACTGTTGATGACTTTGTTTCAGAACATCCTCAAGGATGGACCTTTGAAGAAGAGACTGAAATGAGAACTGAATTGGCAGAAGATGGACTCAACCCATCGTTGGCAACAGTTTCTGCTGATATTGATATTGCTCTAAGAGGTGAAACAATTTCCGAACAAGTTTCAGTGCCACCGATGATTCAATCAGCCCAAATTATTGAGTCTGAATCAAAACACAGTCTTGAAACTGAAGCAGCATTAATTGAAATCAATTCAAGAAAGGCAGAAATCAAATCCGCTGGCCGCGATTTCCTAATGATTTCTTCAACTAGCGATAGTGATGATTTGGAAGTATTTATTTCGAGTCTTGCCAACCATGGCTTCGCGGTTGAAGTTGCTGCTGTTAGAGATTCAATACGCAATATCATCATGGAGTTAGATTTCAGGAGTCAAACTGAGAAGAGTGCACTGCACTCTACACCAAATTCATGGAGTGAAAGGGAAGCCTTGAGAACTTTTGAAAGTGCAAGAAATTCATTGCGTGGACAATTAGCAGATACGCTTGCCGCACATCCTGGCGATTTAGTAAAGGCGAGAATGGCATTTGAAGAAGTGGGTCGCTCACTTGGGCTTGACATGAGAATTCCAAGTATTTCGGGAAGGCTACATGCATTATTCGACCTACATGTAGACATTGGTGAATCACAAGCATTGCAAGACCCTGCTATCGCAAGAAGAAATCGAGTTCTTCGTATTCTTCAGCATGGAACGGTTCATCTTCAAGCATCTGAATGCCGAACTCTAGACCGTATTGAAAGAAATATTGTGGCTTTTGAAGAACTTGTTGAAACTGTATTAGAATCAAGTGAAGGAACATTTTCTGAGGCTCAACAGGCACTTGTCATTAGATTCCTTGAGTCAAGAGGTTATGAGGTCAACACCGCTACAATTAGGCCAAGAATCCTTGCCTGCGCAGGTATTATTGGCTCTGAATTAGGTTTTATTTCCCCTAGTGAAATTCCACGTATTGCACCAGGAATTATTATTTCAGATACGCAAGTTGATGCAATCGTTGTAGAATTACAGGCACTTGCTGATGCATTCAAACCAAAGAAAGAGGTTGTTGCTAAGAAGCCAGAACAAGAACTTGCAGAATCTGTTGCTAATGCAGCAGATCACCTAACCGATGTTAGAGCAAAAATTGACAGAGTTGACAATATCTTAGAAAGACTAAGAAGTTGATTCATTCAATGTGCTCTTGAAGCATAGAAGTTTTGTATTACAGTTGATACTGTTTGTGTGTCATCTATGTCTCGCTGAACTAAATCATTGAGAATTGCCTGTCGTTGTTCTACATGCTTTTCAAACACAGCAGGAGTTACACCCGCTGCTTTACAAATTATTTCTCTTAACTTACTAGGAATCCCTGTCTCTTCGATTTGGTCAGTTGCTGCATTATATTTCCAAATGATGTTGAGGCGAGGTTTGTCGCCTTCCATTCCAGCGATTTCGGCAACTTCAGTTATTTTACGAGCGGTTTTTCCATTGACGTGTAGTCGTGCTTGAATTATTATCAAATCTAATCCAGAAAGCATGATAGGTGGAACATTCATCGGTGGATTGATCATTCGAGTCACTGTTTCTTGGGCAGTATTTGCGTGCAGAGAACCGAATGAACCATCGTGTCCAGTATTCATTGCAGTCAATAGAGTTGCACATTCAGGACCGCGAACTTCTCCCACGATAATCCTGTCAGGGCGCATACGAAGTGATGATTTTAGACAATCATTCATATCAACTTCAGGAGTACCATCTGGCCTCTCTCTTCTTGTTTCCATTCTTAGCCAATGGTCGTGATATACTTGCAATTCAGCAGTATCTTCCACAGTTAGCAAGCGTCTGGACCACGGAATGAACATTCCCATACAATTCAGAGTTGTTGTTTTACCAGAACCTGTACCACCTGCAATTACGAAATTTGCAGGACGGCTGTCCAACCCTTCAATCCAAACCCACATCATTGCTGCGAGCCTAGAATTTACAGTTCCAAAGCGAACTAAGTCAACAATCGTTAGAGGGTCTTCCTTGAATTTTCTAATAGTCAGTGAAGGACCATCTGGGGTGACTGGTGGAATTGTTCCATTTACACGGGAGCCATCTGGCAATCTTCCATCAAAAATTGGAACCAATCCAGGTCCATCTCCAAGAGGAACATTTGTGAATGCTGCAATGTTTTTGGCTATCTGTAATCCAGATTCATCGTCAATCCAAACATTTGTCCGACACATTCCGTGTTTTCTATGAGCAATCTTTACGCATTGTGCGCCACCATTGTACATCACTTCTTCAAGCGCATCATCTTCTAACAATACTGCTAAATCGCCATATGGATTTGGCTCAGCTTCTCCTTCAACATGATAAATCGGGGAAGGATGATTTCCTTCCATATAAATCGTAACTCTTCCGTATTGTTCCAATATTTTTTCAGACATTTCAACCGCCACCTATTGCCTTTACAGCACCTAAATACAATCCCATCGATATTGCCATCCACAATGGCAAGAACCACAAATAACCCTTCAAGCGCCCAAGCATTCTACCTGAAACACCAACTCCTACTGCTGAAGCAGCAGCAAAGAATGTACCAAATGTGGCATTGAAATCATCTAACTTGAATCCTGCACTCGCTGGTGCGAAAAGGCCGACAATAAATGCGATTAATACTGGAAGACCTACGGAAACGAACATAATGATTAGAATTCCTCTGCCCAATAATTCGTTTTCTCTTTTATTGATTAAATCATTAAGCCTCTCATAATCATGACTCAAACTCTCAAGGATAACTTGCAATGGCGCATCTTGATCCATTGCTGTTTCAATTAACATCATCACTCTTTGTACTTGAGAAGATCTTGTTTTCGCAGAAAATGAGGTTAATGCAGAATTGATATCTGATGCATGACTTTCTTCTAATGTTTGTAATAACAATTCACTGAGTAAACCTGGAGTGTTTTTTGCTTGCTCCATCATCGCTTCTTGTAAACCATGACCTGCTCCAACTGAACTTGCCAGAGATTCAAGAAGTCCTGGTAAGGAGTTCTCAATTTTTCTTCTTCGATTTAATTCTATCATTGGAGGAATTCCTCCTCCAGCAACCGCAATTCCAATAACAGCCAAATAGAGCAACAGAGGCTCACTGTTGAAAGATTCTAGGAAACGAAAAAACATTTTATCACAATCCTGGGTCCTTTGTATGGGCTTTCAAACCAATGAAAAACATTCCAACTAGAGTGATGACTAATCCACCATTGACTACCGATTTTATCAAATCAGGGTCTGGTATTGACATAAACGCTGCAATATCTCCAGTTAGTAGTTGAGGAATAAGACCTGCAATTGACAGAATAATCGGACCGATCATTCCTATTGAAAGTAATGTTTCAGGAACTCCTCCGAGTTCTTCAATGTATTTTTTTACTTCTTCAGCCCGTTCTTCTTCTAATCTTGACCCTTGTTTTCTCAAAGTCTCAACGATATCTGTATTTTGAGTTACATTGTTGTATAATGTGTTCAATAATCGGCGATAACCATCCGATTCTGCAGTATTCATCATGCTCTTAATCTCATATTCAATACCTCGTGAATTGCCACTTGATAATTTCTTCATTATTTTTGAAAAGTCTTCACTAATAATTCCATAACCACCTTGACCGATTGTGTGTAATGCTGCTTCAAGACCTACTCCTGATGACATCAATACATCAAGAGTTCGAATGACATAGAGACCTTCTCTCTTTTCATCCAGAATTCGCACATTTTCACCTCAAACAATATCTTCAATTAATTCTAGCACGAATGATTCGTTATCGCTATTGTATTCCATACTCGCAAAAACTACCTTTACATCACGCTCTTCAAATGGATCGTGGATAAATGGTTGTCCAGTTCTAAAGATTGATATCAAACTTTTATATTCATCAATTCCAATCTCTCCTTTGATCGTATAGATAGTGGATTCTGAACCCTCGTCGTGTAAGTTATCTCCTTCTCCACCCCTTACGATTGTTCTCGTAATTCTACGAGTAAGTTTCACTTTCATATCTGTATTTGCTATCCGAATCCAATCTGAACTTGTAGTCCCTGTTGCGGGACGGATGAAGAAATCTATTCCTGCCATGCTATGACCTCTAACACAGCCACACCCCGAACGGGTATTCAATGTGTTGTATTGTCAATCACTTATTCAACTATTTTGAACCAGCCAAATCTTGGCTCATGAATAACGCCTTTCTCTGATAATTCATCTAGCATTGCTTCGCTATCTTGACGAGAAAAACCTCTTGCATTAGCATTACTGAGCACTGCTTCGAAATCAACACCATCACCTTGGTCAAGTTGTCGGATAATCGATAGTGCACATTCTTCTAAATCAGAACCTTCCGAACTATCTTCTGCAACATCTCCCTCTTCATCAGCTGGAGATACATTGAGAGTTGGCACCGGAGTTGTTGCGCTGCTCATTTTTCCTTCTGCGATGTCCAATGCTTGCATTATGTTCAACTTGTATTGCTCTAAATCAATTTCACCGTAATGATTCCTAGATGTAACAAGACCTTCTACCAAATTGGCTGGAATGCTATCACTTGCTGCATATGCCTGTTCTGTAGGCTCTAGTTCCAAAGACGCTGAAAATGCATCCATGCGGTCAATTGTTCCTTGGCATGCACGTGTTATCCAATTTGCATATGTCTTTCCATCAATAATACATGCTTCTTCAGGACGTAATGAAGTATAGATCGCTCCTTCTTCGGTTTGATACCAACGCGCTTTTGCAATCATCAATACCAATTCAGGCTCACCGACCTCAATTCTTTCAGTCAATGTCGTTGTCAATTCACGCATTGCTTCACTGGCATAATCTCCTACTGAGAAATAATGCTGACCAGATGGGTCTCGTAACTGACCTTGGTACAGTGTGGAACCATTGGCTGTTTCACGTACTTCCAAGCGCTCCAATAATCCGGCTACAACTACCCTGTTTACCTTTGCACCTAATTTTGTAATCACAAAGGATGGATCAAATTCTCCCGAACCCTTCTCGTGGAGGGTGGCATCCCTAAATTCAGACGCTAGCATATGCCATGCAGGTTGGCGTTTTGCTCTTGGTGATGCTTGCATCAATTAACCCCCCATTGCGCTCTAATTTCAGTTGCTTTCATTTCAGCATCCTCCTCTACAAGTTCTGCACTATCTGCCAACATCATTCCACCTTGCTCATCTACTATTGTTCGTCCAGAAGCGCGAATGTTTCGACCCAGCATTTTGCTTCTTAGAGTTTGAACAAAATCTAATTGACCATTGGAATTTATCTCAGAACTTAGTTCATCTTCAGTCATTGCAAGAAGTGCTAAACTTCCTTCCTTGTTAATTAGTAAGGACATACTTGCTAAGCCGTCATCCATCACCAATCTCATTCGAATATCCGATTGCCCAGCATTGGCGTCATGAGTTGCACAATGGCCATCTCTCAACACACGCCTACATTCTGTACATCGTTGAATGAATCCAGAATCTTCTCTAACACTAACCACAATAGCTTCGGTTGAAACACCGACCCGACTTGCGCCCGAGGCCAATTCATTGAGTGGAACTTCTATTGTTTGGGTACTGAAATCAATGCCATCTTCCCAAGGAGATTTTTCCAAGATTTCGACTTGTCCTGCATTATCTACGGTAATATCAGGTATTCCTTGCCATGCTCTTACCCTAACGCCTTTCAATTTTACAGTGATTGGCAAATTATTTTCATCGATCGGTAAATCTTCCCATGCACTCATTCTACAGCGACCCGATGGGTCTGCGATTTGACCGGACCAAAGGTATTTTTCAACACCATCTTTGGTGAAAGTTCTTTTTGCCCATTCAGTTATTTGGACTACTGCATCAACATCTCTTGAACCATCACGTAAATCACTGATGGTCAATACTGTTTGCTTTGAAAGTGTATCTGTATCTGCAAAGTTCTTATCATGGAATAATTCAACTTTCGTAGTTCTTCCAAAATTCAACTCAGGTGTATCTCTAAAAGTGCGAACTTGAGCCCCATCGATTTTGATCAATGCGCCCACTTCATGACTAAATGGCTCCCAAGATAGGAATCCAATAGTTCCAGATTCATCTGCTAGTCTTCCTCTAACGATATCAATTGAGCCAGAACCATCCTTTTTGTGTATCTGGTCTTCTCTTGAAGAAAGCACTCTGCCGACTACACAAACATATCCATCGCTTGGAAGTGCGGCTATGTCTTGTGGTTCACCAGGCGCTACAACAGTCCTTGTCCCTTCACGGAGAACAACTACTCTTGATGATTGATTGATATTTAGAGACATTTTGCCATTATATTCATTCACAGAAACTCCTTCAAGCCTAACGATTGAACCCGGTGCAAGATTTGGACTTGGAGCCCAATCTTTGTATTCCCAACGATTTTTGTTGCCATTTTCAGCCCAAGGATTGTCCTCAAGTAAGCCAAAGGCAATCTGCTTCTGTTCACCGCGAATCGTTTGTTCACGCAGATTGTGTGAAATGATTTCAACTTCAATTTCAATTTCCTTATCATCAGACTTCAGTTCACTCAAAAGTTCAACCTTCTTTGTTGCTCTTGGAGTGGATGATGAACTACTTGCCCTGCTACTTGGAACTGACTTCGTACTGTTCAAACTTCTAATAATGGACCTCATTGAGTCTTGAGGAGGTATTTTGAAATCTTCTTGGTACTTCAAGAATTGTGCAGCGATTGTTTCTGAATCTGCATCTGGACATTCTTTTTGTACTGCAACGATATACGAATCAAACTGTCCATCCGACATATTCGACACCTCTATCATTTTCGTTCATAAGTGTCCTATTCGCTGAATAGGATGCGGGCTTTCGTGCGATTTGGTTGAGACTTAACACTCCCTTGACCTCCATGGAACTAAACAAAAATGACTACGGCTAATAAACAATTTCACGACCCAGATATGAAAAATGAAAGTAAACTAAGCATTATTGATATTATTCAAATGTTAGTTTTTCAATCGTCAAGCTGGATTCACTCTAAATCCATTCATTATCAATACATCCGGTATGTGCATCCCACCGGTTGAATATGAGTCTTGAATGATTGGCCGATCGCCTAAAATTACATCGCTTGCAAGAGCCTTCGCAATGTTACCGGAAAGGCCTGCTTGCTTAATCGGTCCAGCAATTTGGCCATCTTCCACCTTCAAGATTGTACTAGTCGTTACCGAAAAATCACCACTTGTAGGATTGGCTGTATGCGCACCCATTACACTGTGAACAATATATCCGTCTTCCATATGAGAAATCAAATCATCTCGATTTTTTCCTCCCTTGCTGGATTTTAGAATCATATCAGAACATCCAGTATATGGTGGCGATTGATGACTTCCTCTAACTGCAGATCCTGTTGATTGAGCAAATTCAATTCGCCCTTCATCCATCATTTGTGCAGAATCTCTAGTCGACCACATTGAACCAACCAGTCTGCCATTGTCTACCAATACCTGAGTGCGACTAGGAACGCCTTCGCCATCTCGGCTAGCACTACCCATTCCACCTTCCATCAATCCATCATCGATTAAAGTCAAATCATTGGCAAGGACCATTTGCCCTTCATTGCCTGACCAAAAAGACTCCTTTCTTGCTAATCTTTGACCCTTGACTGCTGCTGGAACACAAACTGAAAACAGAGGAGAAAAGCCTTCACTGGTCATTAATACTGGACAATCTACTGCTTGTGAATCAACCTCTATTGGTCCCCTAGTACACTGAGCCCAATGAACTGAAGTTTCAATACAATCTGGCACTGATTTCAGTAATTTACGACTAGAACTACTTTCCCAAGCACTCGTCAATTCATCGTTTTCATCTATGCTAACTTGGACACCTGCACCATGAGATGTCGTAATCCCGCTGGACATAATTCCTTGACTGGTTACGATGGCTGCTGCTGTTGCTGAAACGCCAACGCCACCACCTGTTACCACTGCTCTTGAATCTAATGAAGCAACTTCATTCAATATCGCATCTGCTTGTTGTAGTAAATCTTCTGGGCCGACATCGAGAATTCTCTTGTCACAACGTCCCAACACATCGGTTGATTTTTGATTCTCCGGTAGGCAAAAACCCTCTACTGCAGGCGAAATTTTCGCAATTGAAATCGCCTGTGAAACAGCATGCTCAGCACCGGAAACATCGACTAAATGAGCATAACCGAACCTTCCTCCATCTAGAACTCGTACTCCATAACCACCATCGCCACCGCCTGCTGCAAGTTTTATCTTACCCGCTTCAATATCCAATTCATGGCCATATGATTGGAATGCGACGACCTCCCATTCATTGATTCCTTTTGATTGACATATTTGGCCAATTGATTGTGCACCTTCTACGATACGTGTAATTGCGTCATCCGGTAACATTTAGCCCACCAATGCCTCGCTAATGCGCATAATTGGGCCGCCATCTCCTACAGGAACTGTTTGCCCTTTACCACAGAAACCAGGTGCTGCCAATTTTGCATCCCTAGTCAATCCGTTTACATTTTGTAATATTTCTAAAGTTAATCCGCTGACACTGACGTCCTTTAGAGGCGTGGTGAGTTCACCATTTTCTATTAGCCATGCCTCCTGAGCAGCGAATTGGAATGAACCCTTACCGGTATCAACTTGACCACCACGGGAACCACAGGCGTATATTCCATAATCGATATCTTCCAGCAAGTCATCCATATTGTTGTGAGTTCCGCCCATTATCATCGTATTTGACATTCTTACCAGTGGATGATGTAGTCCATCTTGGGCTCTTGCTCCACCGTTTGGCTGAATATCAAAATGTGCCGCTGTTTCCCTGTGGTTGAGATATTCAGTAAGAACACCATTAGTTATCAGTTGCTTGGCTCTTGTGTTTACTCCTTCATCATCTATTGGGTATGCCCCATATCCGCCTCTAATAGTCGGATCATCGACAACAGTAACAATATCAGAGCCTATTTTTTGACCTAATTTTCCGTCTAAGCAAGAATCTCCTGCAGCAACTAAATCTGCTTCACAAGGATGACCTAACGCTTCATGAATATACACTCCAGTTAGATCTCGGTCTGCAATTAATGGCATTTTTCCGGAAGGGGCACGCTTTGCTTTCAGCAATCTAAGTGCCGCAATTCTTGCATCACTACCCAATTGACCTAGGTCACAAGATTCTATCAACTCCAGACCACCTTCTCCTCCGTACCTCGTTCTATAGGACACTACTTCGCTTTCATCCCTTGCAGTAACCATACCTCTAACCAGCGAACGTTGGAATGACCAAACCCTATCCATTCCCTCACTAGTCAATAGTTCTGTGTGAATATGTTCATCTGACCATCCACATGTGGTTGAAACAATTTTTTCATCATCACTTGCACTATCTGCAATAGCTTTCAGCATATCGATTTTTGTAGATAAATCTGTATTTCTAATATCCTTATTTGGTCGCCAATGAATCTCATCTTGAAAAATTGGAACTTCGGCTAACTCAACGGGCTTGTCGGAACTTGCTCTACGCATTGCAACCGCTTTTGCCAAACGAACGGTTGATTCAATCTGCCCAGATAATGAGGAAATATCGGTGGTTGAATGTACCCCCCAAGCACCATCGGCAAGTATTCTAAGAGTGACACCGACTTCCTGTCCTGGAATCGCATTCTCTAATTTACCATCTCTAAGATTTACACTTGAACCTGTTTCTGCAACAAGTCTTACTTCAGCATAACTTGCTCCAAAATCAACAGCCTGTTGCAAAGCATTGCCAATCTTCTGCTGGTCTAAGTATCGACCTGTTGAAAAATCTGAGTTTGATGGACTAGAACTAATCACCATATCGTAATGTAAAGGCCCACAGTGCTTGAACTCTCTCATCAACAATTGTGCAATCAAATATGAAAATTATCATTATGCAGAAAAATCGGCCGCTAAAATATGACCGATCAAAGCCTGTTCGAGCCTGTCTTGAACGATCCCATCTATGTTCAATCCTAACAATTGAGCCGAATCAGATGAAAATATTGGTTCTTTTGAACTACTTTCTAATCCGAGAGAATTTAGTAATTTTTGGCCTTTAGAAGAAAAATCATTGAGATTTTCTTCATCTATTCCTGATGTTTGTTTTGCACCATCATTCACTTCTGCCAATATTGGAATTGGCAAATAAAGAATCCATCCCGATGTTGCTCCATCTTGAACTCCAGCCCTCACAAATGCATCACTGATGTGATGAGTTCCAGCAATATATCGCAAGAATTCTGCATCTCTACCCCTCGCTAATTGGTTGCCATTTGCAAAATTGCGCTCACAACAATTCCACGCGGTCCAGAGTTGTTGTTGGGATAGAACTGCGTGATCTGCTACTAACATCCATCTCTCATCAAACCTATTGTCAAGGAAATTAGCGACCAGTTGTTTTGAGTTGATTGGACTCTCACTTCGCCATGCAATGCAAGGAAACTTAGGCATTGTCATCAATACAAGGCAGAGGCGCTTCTATTTTCAATCAACCGGATAATTCTCATCATCTAAGGGAATATCATCATCTCTTAAGTTATCAAGATCTACATCTTGTCCAGAGATTATTTGTTTTTGTTTCTCTGCGTCGTATTTTTGGGGTTTGATTATTTTTCCTACTTCGTTAAGCAAATTGTCAACTATTTTTGGACCCCATCCTCGTTTGCTTGATAATGTCTTAATTTCTTTATTGCTCATCGCAGCCAAACTTTTGACCGTTCTGTATCCCATTGAAACAAGCTCTCTTGCTCTCCTTCTACCGATTGAGCGAATGTTTACCAATTGAAGCAAATCCTCCTTACAACCATGCCTAACCCTTTGCTTGACGGCATCTAGTTGGGTAGATAACTTTGATATTGATTCCATGTGTTCTTCTGAAAAAACATCATCCGCCATCAAAATTGCTTGCGCCCCTGACATCAACCAACTAATTCCATCAACCCGATAATTTACATCTCCTGGCGTTACTTCCAATGCTGTTTCAATTTCCCTCAGTGTTTTCTCTTCAATCCACATTTCAAGCATCCATGCTGATTTCACATATCCAAGTAATCTTTCTTCATAGGAGGAGTCGTGTAATAATTCATCAACGACGCTGTTGGTTTTTACCCACAATGGGGAGCCTTGAGTCATATCCTTTGACTTAGCCCATAATGAAGCAAAATCAGGAGTAGCGGTTGCAAGATGCAATAATCCAAAATTACTAACCGGTGCATTACCTCTAACCAATCTACGTACTGCCCTTCTAAGTCCATGTCGAAGAATAGAAGCAGAAAGAGGGTCAAGATAGAATTGAGTGATTCTTTCACCCATTGGTGTCGCTTCATATTTCATGGCCAAATTATCACTATTGCTATCTTCTTTCCATCCGCCAACATTTCTCAATGTACTAGCATTAGTAAAGCCAAGTGATACCTTTGTATGAGCAGAACTCCTTTGTGAGGATGGGGTCCCAGATTCTCTTTCAATATTCCATTCAACTCCTCCTGTGGAGTCGGCAATTTTCGCCCATGCCGGCATATGTGTTTCTGAAACTGGAACTTCAACTGATTGCTTCTTAAGACCATGACTCATCGAAAAGTGCTCATCAATTCCAACCCTTCTAATGAATCTCTCATCAATTAACCAATTTAGCATATTATCCAATCTCTCTACAAGCACTGCAGAAGACATACAATGGCCTAAGAAAGTAGCCTTAAAGAAATCAATAATTGATGAGCGGTGTTGCATTCCACCGGTTGTAATTAAAGATAGTAAATGCATCCTCATCGCCGGCTCACTGGCTAATTTTGAAGTGATATCTTCTATCGGTCCAAAGAAATATTTGTCACTAACTTCATCTGCAATTTCCCATCCATCTGTTCCTTTACATAGAATCCATGCCTCGCCAAAATCGTCATACTTTGGCCTTCCAGCACGACCTAGCATTTGCCTTATTTCCATTACTGGAAGTGGCCGGCTCATACCATCATCCCAACGTTTGATATCTCTAACCAGAACCCTTCTCGCAGGTAGATTAACTCCTGCTGCAAGAGTGGGAGTAGCAGTTAATGCAACCAACAACCCTTGCTTGAATGCTGCTTCAATCTCTTTTCTTTGTGAATGTGTTAAACCTGCATGATGAAATGCCACGCCACCGGATATTGCTTCACAAAGTTTTTCACCCATAGATGATTGTGTACTACGTGATAATTTTGTCACCAATTGTTGTAATTTTGATAGACGCTCTGGGTCTTGTTTTGTTAAGACTTTTTTGACTCTTTTTGCGAGCGATAGTGCTTCTGATTGAGCAGAACGACGAGTTCCAACGAAAACAAGTAACTGTCCATCTTGTGACAGCGAATCGATTACTATTGCCCCAGCCGGATGCGATTTTGGACCATCGATATCCCTTGGCTGGTTCAATTTTGCAATTCCTTCACCAATAAGTGAAGATTGAACCATTCTCGGTTCAATATGTAAGTCATGAAAGGTTGAGTATTCTAGGGCTACAGGCCTCCACTCGGATTGGATCAATGTGGCATCTAACCATTGTGCTAATTCCTTACAATTACCAACAGTGGCCGAGAGTGCTATCAATTGCGATTTTGGCCTCAGATACCTAAGTCTAGTCAAATTAATTTCCAAGGTAGGGCCTCGTGATGAATCATTCATCAGATGGAATTCATCGGCTATTACAATTGACACATTTGCTACAACATCAGAATTTGAACGCATTATTGAATCCAGTTTTTCAGAAGTGCATACCAAAATATCACATGAATCAATATTGGAAGCTTCACGTATTGAATCTCCAATTCCAAGACCGACTTTCAAACCGAGGTTTTCTCCGAGTTGTTTCAAATCTTCATATTTTTCATTAGCAAGCGCTTTGAGAGGAACGATATATACTGCTTTGGAACCAATGTCATCGACTAATAATTTCCTCAATATTCCTATGTAAGCAATTAACGACTTGCCGCTTGCAGTTGGAATTGCGAGTAAAGTATTTTTTCCCGAAAGAACTGCGGGCATGGCCTCATACTGTGGAGGATGAAGTTGTTTTATTCCCCATACATTAGTCAAAAATTTCTTTGCATTATCGGGCAAATCTAAGGACATCACCTCATGATGCTGCGCCGACATAAAGCCACATCCGCGCCAACAGTCCAAAAGGAGCGCGCCTATCTCTTTTGCAATTCTAATAAGACGGTAATAAAAAAATGTCTAATTATTCTCAAAATAATACCATCGTTATGCGACATCCCTAATACCCACCTCTAACGGTGCCTACGGCATGAGCGATGATGTTGAGGCAATAGTCGAAGAACGTCTTGCAGTGTTTGAAGACGAACCAGACTTGAATGACTGGTTCGAAGTAATGTGTGGTGCAGCGATGGCTGTACTCGGTATTTTTCACTTGGTAAGTCCGGGAAATATTGTTGATCCTGATGTGATGCGCTGGTTTGCTTCTGCAGTTATTGCCGCAGGTGCAATTTGGGCTGGACACGGATTGAAAGATATGGCCGTTAAAGAAATACGCCGCTCAATCGCAATTCTTGAAGCCTCACCAGGTGGAGCAGGTGTTGACCATGGATTGATTCGTGATGTTCTTCTTAATCCTGAAGCATACAAAGAATTCCTTGTTGAATCATATAACTCTGCATGGGAAGATGGAATCATCACTGAAGAAGAACTAGCGGAATTAAAATCATTCCAACTCGCTCTAGGAATCAGTGACTCTGAAGCAGCAGAAATGAATGTTAAGGCAGCGATTAAAGCGGCGGCCAAAGATGGAGAGATTACTGAGGAAGAAACCAAATCCATCAAGAAAGCAGCTGATGACTCTGAATTAGATGATGCAGATGTCAAGAAAGCAATCGATGAAGCTCTAGAAAAGAATTGATTCTCAATCCCACTTGGATTGTACGAACATTGTCTGTGCTAATTCACCCGCTTTTTTTGTCCTAACAAACTCAATTCGTGATGCGATCAGGCATAAAATAAAGCCGATACCTGCAGCAAAAGCAGAACTATCGGCTACTCCTATAGCGCTACGAATCAATTCCGCATCTGGAATATCTGCTAATACAAAGCGGTTGGATGGTTCAAATCTGACATCTAACAAATCTAAATCACAATCACATAATGTGACAGAAATTCTTTCTGGGAATAATGAATACTGCAATTGAGACCATTCATTTTCGGAGATAAAGGATGGCCTCGTACCCCATGCTGGAACGGTTACTGCGCCTGTTGAACTAGTAACAACCATATCAACATCAAGGTGGAAGATGGAAGAAGTGGGCTCCTCATCAACTACCATAAGCGCTTCCAACATTAGGAAATCAAGCAATAATGACCGCCCTGAAAGAAGAATAAAACGCACAGTTTGTTGTTCTAACATACCCTCGTCTGTGGTTTGAGTACCACCTTTTGCTACTTGAGAAAAAATGGCCTTATCCATACGGAATGACTGAAGTTCAGGAACCAATAATTGATACCTACCATCTGGAAGAAGATACGCTTCTTCTATTTCTAATCTAAGTTTGAAATTTTCACCGTTGAGCATTCCCCAAGTAGAACCAGTATGCTCAACTAGAGTTTGTTGTGGAACACCTGGATATGAAACATCCCACAATTGTTGTAATCTCATATCCACCATCTCATCAAATGAGATCTCTCCTTCTAATTGGACCTCATCTGCCAATGCCCATACTGGACTAATTATCCCTCCGAAAAGCAAGAGGATTACACCCGGCGTAAAGAGTCCAAATCTAACTGCTGCTGAGGTTGTTAATCGTAGTGCTCCAAAGCCAAAACCAAGGAACGAGAGAATACTTATTATCAAGATTGGACTCTCACTTCTTTGTAGGTTTATCATCGATGCGGAGTCATCTATGATTGCAGAACCTGCTGGATAATATGATTCACTCTCAAAACTTTCTGGTTCGATTGGTCCCGACCCTTCAAATCCCAACAATCCTGCCCATTGATACGGTTGAAATGCACCTGCTTTACCACCGATACAAAAATTATACTGACCTATTGGTAAAGCTCTCCAACGATAAGAGATTCTAGTCTCATCATCATCTTCTGAAATTATTATTTCAGGTTGCCCAGTTAACCTTCCATTAGGGGTTATCAAATCTGGTAATCCATGTGATTGTTCAATTTCTATTGGCACAGAATCCCATATTAGGATGATTTTGAGCAATTCATGTTCCTCTACATCAAATTGCCAACAATCTCTATCATTTTCCACTAATGCGCCATAATGAACTGTTTCGAATTCTGTTTCAACCGGATTAATATCACCAGATGGCTCATCGACATTTGCTTCCTCGATATTTTCTGACCATGGTATTGTCATTTCAAGGAATGAATCTCCCCAAAGATGTAATTCCCAAGTACTTGGCCTTTCGATTGTGAATGTTAAACGTAAGCGTACATTTTGACCTGCCCATAACAGCCTTTCATTTTGTAAATCAAGTGGCTCATCACTCATTCTATAGGGTTCATTAACCGTTTGAGAGGGGATGTTTTGTGCAGGGAAATTCCAATCGGTAACACTGTTTCCGATAATCAAAGAAATGTCCAATTCAGGGCGAGTCCACCCCGACACATCCTCTCTTAATCGTAAATCGATAACCATTTCATCCAATAAACTTGGCAGTAATGCCAGTTCTCTTTGCATTGGATGCATCTCAAACTCTAGAGTAACTTGCTTTGATTGACCCGGTGTTGCCATAATATCTTGAGAAATCATATCCTCTCCGGTTGCTGCAGTTGATGACAAAGAACAATTGTCAACATCATCACAGGCCAAAAATAGTTTACCACCATTTTCACTATCCGTTAATCCTGCTGAGACAATTGGAATAAACGAGGTAAATAGAAGGCAGAAAAGCAATATTGCCAACGAAGTTGACTTAGACTCCGCCCTCATACTTGTTGCTATTGAGTCACTGCTTTCAATTAGCCGATTGCTTGAGCATAGAAATTGAATCATTGAGAATTTACTTTTTTATCAACTAAGATTGTAGAGCAAAGTCTACATTTATATTTGCGATTTCCTCGTTTCTGACGAGGATATGACTTTTCACAAGTATTGCATACCCAAAGCCATTTTGCCTTCAACAATCTAAGTGCTTCTGTGAATTTCGGCCCATCCGAAGAAGCGCTATTGCCTGGCCATGAACTTTCTAGTGATCTAAATATTGAATCATGTGCCCTCCATCCAAGAGCGTGGATGTATTCGTGGTGCAGTACAAATGCCGCATATGCATTCCATTCACTGTTCAGTAAAGAGGGGTGCAAATCAATTACCTCAACATCAAATATCGTCAAATTATTTAGGTTCGCATCTTTCTTCCATCTTGTCACTCCATGCCTTTGTGTAGCATTTTTTCGTAATACCCCAAGAGGTATTTCTGCCAATTTATCAACATCTTCATTTTGCCATGCTGGCATATCCTTCATGATATGAATTACTTCATCTCTTAACTGCAATAGTGCAGCATATGCAATGCCAGATGCCTTGGCCAACAAAACACCTCAATTCCAACGGTGATAGGCTGGGTGGCCTTCTTTTACTGCCACAAATAATCCGCTACCAGTTGCACAGACCTTGCCATTTGCTTCTAACATTAATTCAATCTCAGCCCTATCATCGAGTAATTCCTTTACTTGACTTGTTATTACCAATTGACAATCTTTTGGTGTTGGACGGCGTAATTTTACAGAATATGAGGCTGTTACTGTGCAAGGTGGCTCATCCATGCCCTGTGCATCCATTATGGCAATTGCAGCGGTCCAATTGCCATGACAATCCAATAATGTACCAATGATTCCACCATTTATCATCCCAGGAAATGCCTGATGATGTTCCTCTGGTGTGAAATTTAATGTCAAACCATTGTCAATTCTATGACTATCAATTCTCAAGCCCTTTTCATTTGCAGGGCCACAGCCAAAACAAATTGATTTTTCCGCATATTGACGTTGTACTCCAACTCCGCTCATGTCCGTTGCTTAGACTCAAAGCCTATGTTTGCTTTGGTAATCCATAGGAAATAAGCGTAGTATTGATGATGAATGAGCCAAAGGGCTGTTCATGGGTGGCAAGAAGAAGGTCAAGAAGACCAAAGTTCGTGTCGCTGTGGAAATGCCCAAAAGTAGGAGAATGGCAATTGAAGAAGCGATGGCTTCCCACCAACCAGAGGACCATCCCGAATGGGATAGAGGCGCTGAATGGGGTGATGTCCGATTTTATCGAAAGCGCATCAAACCAGGAACTTTGAGGACAATTCATTTGCCACTATTAGAAGTGGAATTGGGAGATTCTTGGCCGATTCCAATAACAATATTGCATGGAGTTCGCCCGGGCCCTACTGTAACAATTCTAGGAGCTATTCATGGAGATGAATTGACAGGACCAAGTGCTTGTACCCATCTATTGAGTAATGCATTTACAGATATTGGCAAAGAACTTGACCCTGAAAAATTGGCTGGAACAGTAAGAATTGTGCCAGTGGTAAATCTGCCAGGATATCGTTCAAAATCTAGATATTTCCCCGATGGGAGAGATTTGAATCGCCAATTCCCAGGAGACCTAAAAGGACCAACTACGCGAAGGGTGGCGGCACAAATTGTTCGAAACTTAATCGAAGATTCTGATGCCATAATAGACTTGCATAGTGCAGCCAAAGGAAGGAATAATATGCCTCAAATAAGGGCCGACCTAGCCCATGTAGGGACTAACCTACTCGCCAAGTCATTCGGTATTGAAATCATATTGGATTCAAAGCCGCCTAAGGGTTCGCTGAGAAAATTTGCAAACTCCATAGACATCCCATCTATTACCTACGAAGGTGGTGGAGCAAATCTGTTAGACCATGAGTCGGTCAAGGTAGCAATCTATGGGGTTCTAAACTCCTTAAGAATTATGAAAATGATTCCAGGTAAGCCGAATAGACCAAAGTTTAGAGTTTTAGCATCCGGTTCAAGTTGGATTCGAGCGGGCGAAGGAGGATTGTTGGACATGTTTGTTGGTGCTGGAACATTGATGAAAAATGGTGAAGTTGTTGCTAGTATTTCAGATCCAGCAACACCTGGATTAACTGTAGATGTCGTTGCACCGGAAGATGGATTGGTTATTGGCGCTGCGACAAATCCATTTACTTCCGCCGGAATGCCTGTTGGGCACTTCTTGCCGATTTCTAAGCACCTCAAATTACTAGAGGAACAGGTTGATGAAAATGGTAGATTCGTCACTTGTGGCTCACATGGTGAACCTTCATGGAGAGAAGAAGTTGATGTTGATGAAGTTGCACTAGAAGGGCAATGGAGCGACGATGGCGTTGATTCTGAATGGACATCGACAAAAATAAATGATGATGTTGATACCGATGGAATTGGCGATAATGAAGAAGAGAATTAATCTTCAATACTAATTGCCCTTGAATGATTCAACTGCTTGATGAATTTCTTCATCGGTCATATTCCTTCTTTGACTCTTAGCGACTTCGAACATGTGTGCAACTAATTCATCAGTTACTGTAATTTCATTTTGCTCGAGCCACCAAATAATGTTTGAACGTCCAGCCATATGGCCGATTCTAATAACTTGTTTTAATCCAAAATCAGCAGCAGGAACTCCAGAATATACCCTGTCAGCAAGCCATTGGTCTCCCTTTTTCATCGCTTTTATCACAGCAGAAGCATGAACTCCTGTTCCTGTTTCAAAGGCATCTCTTCCAAATACTGGATAATTATGTGGTAATGGCACCTCAATGTACTCATTTGCTTTCTTTACATACTCATCTAATAATGTCAAGTCATTATCAATAACGCCCATTAATTTCAAATTTACAAGTGTTTGGTCAAGTGGTGCATTACCTGCTCTTTCACCTACCCCAAGTGCAGTTCCATGAATGACATCAGCGCCTGCTTCAACCGCTGCAATATTATTGGCCACACCTAATCCTCTATCTTGGTGCCCATGCCAGTTAACCTCAATTTCACTACGCATATATCCTGAATCCTTTATCACTTCTTCATCAATAAAATGTAATAATTTCTTTACTCCATTTGGAGTAACGTGGCCACATGTATCGCAAACGCAGAGCCTACGTACACCTAATTCCATAGCTCTTTGATAAATCATTTTGACATCTTCAGGTTTTGACCTTGTTGTATCTTCTGTGACAAACATCACTGGTACATCGTTTTCTACTGCATAGGATACTGCTTTTTCCATGGTCGTTTGTAACTTTTCCATAGTCCATCCTTCAGTGAATTGTCGTATTGGACTAGTTCCCAAAAATGCACTCGCTTGAATTTGAATCCCATGCTTTTGTTGTAATTCAACAAGAGGTTCAATATCATTCATCAATGTCCTAACAGCAGCACCAGGCTTTATCGCATAATCATTTTCAATAATATGAGATAACATTGAATCAATATGGTCTACATGGAATGGACCTGCTCCTGGCAATCCAAGATCGACCTTCTGGATTCCTAACTTTTCCATGTAAGATAATAACTCAATTTTCTGTGAAATCGTGGGATTGCGAGCACTTGGACTTTGTAATCCATCTCTTAATGTCTCATCATCAAACCATACACCATGAGGGTGATTGTTAGGATTTCTAGTAATGTCATAATCGATTGTATTCCAATCATAAATAAGTGCACGCTCATCCATATCGATTCACCTAGTTACCGCGACAAAGGCGCCGCCGCAATCAAGGACAGAAACTCACTATGTTTGAACTCGTCGCATAAGGCGCTTTGCCAAAATGTGAGAAAATCATTCTTCTTCGCCGGATTCATCGGCATCGGTAGAACTGCCTTCATCATCAACTAATTCTGCAGGTAATCTTGCTGTGAAAATTAATGAATCTGTGAATCCATCTTTGTTAGAGTTACGTAATTCCATGATTCTAGTCCCCTTTGACTTCTTAGATTTGGTTTCTTTAGTTTGACTTGCTTGTAAGCGTATCATCATGCCTTTCTTTGTCAATAAGAACAATTGGTCACCAAGATCGGGAATATGTCTAGCACTAATTATTTCATCCTCTGCTACCGCATCT